>JBKHER010000035.1:0-12810 GCA_046540715.1 Halothece sp. | reverse complement strand
GTTGAAGGTAAGACCTGTTTTCCTGATTAAGGAGCGACCAGTCTGGGATTTGAGGTTGATATTGGTTTATTTCTTTTTCACTAATTGGAGAAACCCCCCCATGGCAGGGAATACAATTTTCTGGCAATAAGTTTTCCATGACATTCATCCCAAGATAATCTCTTAATCAAGGCTATACCGCAGACAGATAATTGTGTCAACTCCTGTCAAGACCTTCTCAGAAACGTTAACATAAATTAATATCGAAGGCAGAAAATAATGGCGTGTTCATATTCCCCAGCGATAATAGATAAAAAGGAAATATAGTCGCACCATAAACTCTCAACTACGGAGGTTAAGCGTGAATAACAATAATAATAAAAAATGGCGTAATGCCGGGTTATATGCCCTGTTAGCCATTGTCGTGATTGCTTTGGCAACGGCTTTCTTAGATCAAGAGCCGCAAACCCAAGCAACATGGCGCTATAGTGAATTTATCAATCGAGTGGAAAATGGTAATGTCGAAACCGTTAGACTAAACAGCGATCGCTCTCAAGCCATTGCCACCGCCCAAGACGGACAACAAGTTCGGGTTAATCTTCCCAACGATCCACAACTCATCGACATTCTCACAGAAAATAATGTCGATATTTCGGTACAACCTGAAAATGATGATGGCTTCTTATTCCGCGCTCTAAGTAGCCTCTTCTTCCCCATCCTGCTCTTAGTCGGTTTATTCTTTCTTCTACGTCGAGCGCAAGGGGGTCCCGGTTCTCAAGCGATGAACTTTGGTAAATCCAAAGCAAAGGTGCAAATGGAACCGCAAACCAATGTCACCTTTAACGATGTCGCTGGGATTGAACAAGCCAAATTAGAGTTAACCGAATTAGTTGACTTCTTAAAAAATGCGGAACGCTTTACTGATGTGGGAGCAAAAATCCCGAAAGGAGCCTTATTAGTCGGCCCCCCTGGAACAGGGAAAACCCTTTTAGCTAAAGCTGTCGCAGGAGAAGCGGGTGTTCCTTTCTTCTCAATCTCGGGTTCAGAATTTGTGGAAATGTTTGTCGGCGTTGGCGCTTCTCGTGTTCGCGATTTATTTGAACAAGCCAAGTCTAACGCGCCCTGTATCATCTTCATTGATGAAATTGATGCTGTTGGTCGTCAGCGTGGTGCTGGCTTGGGGGGCGGTAACGATGAACGGGAACAAACCCTGAACCAGTTACTGACAGAAATGGATGGGTTTGAAGAAAATACAGGCATTATCATTATTGCCGCCACTAACCGTCCTGATGTCTTAGACCAAGCGTTAATGCGTCCAGGTCGCTTTGACCGTCAAATTGTGGTAGATCGCCCAGACTATGCTGGACGTTTGGAAATTATGCAAGTTCACGCCCGTGGCAAAACCTTAGCTAAGGATGTGGATTTAGAGAAAATTGCTCGTCGTACCCCTGGCTTTACTGGGGCGGACTTAGAAAACTTGCTTAACGAGGCGGCAATTTTAGCGGCGCGTCGCAACTTAACGGAAATCTCCATGGATGAGGTCAATGATGCCATCGATCGCGTTCTTGCTGGTCCTGAGAAAAAAGACCGTGTCATGAGCGAACAACGAAAAGCATTAGTCGCTTACCACGAAGCAGGTCACGCTTTAGTGGGTGCATTAATGCCAGACTATGACCCTGTCCAAAAAATCAGCATCATTCCTCGTGGGGCCGCTGGTGGTTTAACTTGGTTTACCCCTAGTGAAGAACGCTTAGACTCGGGACTCTATTCCCGTTCTTATCTGCAAAACCAAATGGCGGTTGCGTTAGGCGGTCGCATTGCAGAAGAGATTATCTTCGGTGAGGAAGAAGTAACTACTGGTGCTTCTAATGACTTACAGCAAGTCGCACGAGTAGCTCGTCAAATGGTAACCAGCTTAGGGATGAGCGATCGCTTGGGCCCAGTGGCACTAGGTCGTCAAAATGGTAACGTCTTTATGGGACGGGATATTGCCTCCGATCGCGATTTCTCTGATGAAACTGCCTCAGCTATTGATGAGGAAGTTCGCAATCTCGTTGAACAAGCCTATCGTCGCTGTAAAGATGTTTTAGTGTCTAACCGCCATATCTTGGATGAGTTGGCACAAGCTCTAATTGAGCGAGAAACCGTTGATGCCGAAGAATTGCAACGGATGCTCAATGAAAATGAAGTGAAAATGGCAGCGATCGCCTAGTTTTTTTCCTTCATATCTAATCTGATCATCTTAAAGTCGTGTCCTAAATTGGACGCGGCTTTTTTTCGTCTCTTCTGGTACTATCAATAATGAGATCAGGTGGTAGATTAATAATGAGAGAAACCGTGCGCCTAACCCAGCCGACAGAGATTCTAGACCTTACGCTCATCGCAACGCCCTTGGGTGATTCCTCAAGCCCCCAAGAAATACAACTTGCTATAGAAGGTCAATTTCGTCCTCAACAGTTCCCCTTAGACTCAGGGAAGGTTAAATATGGCGTAACGGGAGGAATGCTCCAATTTCACCTCAAGGATGCTCATTTCACGAGCTTGAGCACAGAGATTAGCAATTACTTACCCATCAGCAAATTTCCTACTGTCGATCATCCCACCTGGAAATTTGCCCTACCGACAGGCTCAGAAGTGTTAAACAACACCCTAGAAAACATCCCCTTAGGAACCATCGCCACCGCCTCTCCTAAGTGGTCACTAGAAGCAAATTTTACCGTAGCACAGTCAGATCTTCTCATTATCGAAAGTGAGGGCTTATGGCGACATGATTTGCGCCCGAATAAGCAAGCTGTTCTCCATCGTAAAATTGCTCTCTTTTTACTAGCCTTCATCCTTCCCTCTCCCCTGATTTCGCTAGAGATGAACCAATCTACCCAAGGAGGGTTACTTTCTTCTGTTGAACCCCCCCAAATCGACACTAAAGACTTATTAGCCACTCTAGAAAGGGTTAAACAAGCTACCAGTGATAACTTTCTAGACCTTTGTCAAATTGCTAATCTCAATCCTCAGTCAGATTTTACTGGGGCTAACTTAAGAGGAACGACACTTCGAGGATTAGATCTTAATCGGGCGCAGTGGTCTCGGGTTAATTTGCGCGGCGCTGATCTTACCGATATCGATTTATCGGAAAGTAATTTACAAAGGGCTAAATTAAGCGGTGCTGACTTATCAGGGGCTTATCTCAGTAATGCTAACCTGAAAGAGGCTGACTTGCATCGGGCGAGTCTCGCCTTAGCCAATCTCAGTGGAGCCAAATTACAAGGGGCGAATCTAGAGGAAACGAATTTAAGCCAAACTAACCTCAACGATTGTGAGTGGGACTTAGAATCATCTTAAGCCACGATTGAAGCAGCCTGGGCTTCATCAGGAACTTCTGAGGACGGTAAGCCGCGATCTAACTCTTGCATTGTGACTTGTTTGGCTCCCAGAAGGTTTTGTAGCACTTTCATCGCTTGGTGGGGATTTCCTTTGCCGCAGAAAAATAGATCCGCCGCAAAATATCCATATTCTGGCCAAGTATGGATGGCAATATGAGACTCTGACAAAGTGGCTGTTGCTGTAATCCCATGGGGGCTAAACTGATGGACACATAAATTTAGTAATGTCGCCCCACCGGCAGCAACGGCTTCTACTAATGCTGATCGAATTGTCTCTGCGTCATTTAATACCTCTTTTGGAGTTTGCCATGCCTCTACTACCAGATGAGTTCCCACTTTTTTCATTCTTTCTTTGTTTCTCCACCCTAATCAATCAAGTTTTTATTCCAACTTTAGTTATAACGTTTATGCGGGGGCAAATTGCAAGTTTTTGCCTGCTTTTTCTAACCTATGGTTTATAAGGTTAAGTTTAAGTTAAAATTGGCAAAAGCACAAGCTAAGGTGAAGACAAATGAGTGAACAGGCAAAGGCAGAAAATTTTGGCGATGGCGCGATCGCTGCTTTAAATCAGCATTGCCAAAGAATGCTAAAACATGAACAAGCGGTTTATCAAGATGAGGATCCCGAAGCGTTACACCAAATGCGAGTGGGAATGCGACGTATTAGAAGTGCCTTGGTTGGGTTTTCTCTCGCCATTGAGATTCCGAAAGCCGCTAAGGAAAAAAAGGTGGGGAAAATTGCTCGCAAATTAGGAACACTGAGAGATTTAGATGTTTTGAAAGAGACGTTAGAAACGGATTATTTGCCCCAATTGCCAGTAGCAGAACAAGACAACTTAAATCAAGTCTTTCAGGAACTTGGAAAACAACGCAAAAAAGCCTATCAAACGGTTAAGAAAACTCTCGAAAGTCAAGCCTATCAAGACTTAAAAACAGGTTTAACAGGTTGGCTGGAAAAGCCTGAATTAAGCGCGATCGCGCCACTTCCCATTGCTGAAGTTTTACCTGATTTACTTTTACCACAAGTCAGTCACTTACTGCTTCATCCGGGCTGGTTTGTCCAAAAAACAGAACAAGAATCCGTTACTAGGATTTTAGCGGAAAAAGGAGAAACGCTACACGATTTGCGAAAAGTTGCGAAGAAAGCCCGTTACCAAATGGAGTTATTTACTGATTGTTATGATCAAACTTATGGGCAATATGTAAAAGATATTAAAGCCATTCAGAATGTTTTAGGAAAAATCCAAGATAATTTGGTTTTAACGGAATTTTTAACCCATTGTATGGGAGACACTTTATCTCAAGAATTCCCGCAACTTTTACAGCAAATCAGTCAACTTCAGGAACAAAAATGGCAAGAATGGGAACAATTACAGCAGCAGTTTCTTGATCCCTCCACACGCCAAAACCTCCGTCTCACCGTCCAAAATCCCTTTCCTGAAACCGAGTCTCACGTCGCTAATCATGAATCTCTAGCCATTGGTTAACCAAACGTGCTATCCTAGCAGAGTAGCATGGGTGCGTAGCTCAGGGGATAGAGCACCAGGTTCCGGTCCTGGGTGTCGAGGGTTCAAATCCTTCCGTACCCGTTTTATCGAAGAACGAGGCTTCGACGTTTTAATAGAAAGCCTTGCATTCCCACTGCTTTTGCCCCTTCGTAGTCCTCGCGACGACTATCGCCAATGTGCCAGGTTTGTTCGGGCTGAACTTGATATTGCGCGATCGCGCTTTGAAAGATTTTCGGATCAGGTTTCGCTGCCCCCACTTCTGAAGAAATGGTAATACTACTAAAAAAAGATCGTAGCTTCAGCGCCGTTAAAACCCCATACAGGCGAGAATCAAAATTAGAAATCACCGCTAATTCTACTCCTTGTTCCTGCCAACGTTGGAGAGAGGGAATGACATCAGGATAAACTTCCCATGGGCTAGCGGTGGCAAAATGCCGATAAAGACGGGTGAAAAAGACATCAAAGTCGATAAACTTATGGGCAACGCCCACCTTTTGAAACGTTAGTTTGGTGATATCGCGCCACCATTGAAACTCTTTTTCAGGAATTTGGGGCAGGGGAACATCAGGAAACGCAGGGGGAGAAGCCGCTTTAAACACTTGATAAAAGGCTTGATTTAATTCTTCTGGGGAGGTAAGAACCCCAAAACGACGCGCGATCGCGCTATAAACCTCACCCACACTACCTTTTACCCCAAATAATGTTCCCACTGCATCAAAAAAAATAACTCTTGGTTGTGCCATACTCACTTATACATTTGATAATAGATTAGACAAGGGTTGAGTAATCCAATTGGAACCAACCGTTAACTGATGTTCTGGGGTGGGCATTCGAGACAGATAAGCCAACCGACGGGCTAAATAAGCCATCAAGCCATCAACTTTAACTCCTTCCCCAGTTAAACTGGCATTATCAGTTCCGAGAACCAACATTTCTCCCAGATTGTGATACTTAAAGGGAAGCAAAGGTCGCCCCGTGATGGAAGCCCAAATATTCCATGCACAATAATCCGACTGTTGAAACGCCACTTGCGCTGTCGCCGGAACTAACTTCCCTTTAGCATCTTGGCACGCGGCTAAGTCTCCTAAGGCAAAGACTGAGGCTTGGTTTTCTACTTGCAGTGTCGGATTAACTTTAATTTTCCCCTGTTCATTATGAGGCAAATTTAAATTCTTTACTAACTCTGATACGGTGGTTCCTACTGTCCAGATAACAACATCAACAGGAATTGTATCACTTTTGCCTTTATATAAAAGGGTAATCTCATTTTCGGTGATTTCTTCTACCGTCGTTTCCGTATCGATCCAGATCTCGCGATCGGATAGGGCTTTTTGTGCTGTTTCCCGATTAAACTCAGGGGAAGTTTTTAAGATCATCTCTCCCCGTTCAATAATCCGAATTTTGGCACGTTCTTGGACGCGATTGTTCCGAAGGGACACCGAATTTTCGATTCGATCGCGCAACTTACAGGCAATTTCTACCCCACTATACCCCCCTCCAACAATCGCAATGCGAATTTGATCTTGAGTCTCTAAACCTTTGAGTTTTTCTTCTAACAAATAGGCATCTTGCAAGCTATGAAACGGAAAGGCAAATTCAGTTGCCCCTGGTACCATTTCCATGGGGGTTCTTCCCCCCATTGACAGCACTAACCAATCATAATTCAAGTTTTCTTGATCGGCTAGCTGGACTTGTTGTTGCTCAACCTTAACATCAGTAACCGTTCCTTGAACAAACTTAATGGGGGTATTGGCTAAAATTTCTGTAAACGGTGGCGCAATTTCCCAGGTTTGTAACTCATCCGTCAATAACTCATAGAGGAGAGGCGTAAATAAAAAGCGATCGCGCTGATCGACGAGGACAATTTCTGGCGCAGGCTGGGCATCCCAAGGAAACTGACTCAAACGGAGGGCTGTATATAAACCACCAAACCCCCCTCCTAAAACACAGATGCGACTTCTTGATTCACTCATGACCTTATTTTAGACCCGTTTCCACTAATTGTAACGTTTCTTTAATTAACAAGCAGTTATTCTGAGGGGGTTTCCATGGGTTTCCAATTTTCTTGCCACTCTTGTAACGACTGATGTACTTGGGCGAGTTCCCAATACGCTACTCCCAAGCCACCCATCACTAACCCCATAAGTAAGAGCAACCAAGGAAAGCCCGCCTTTTTTTTCGTCTTAGCTGGGGCGGTAACAGGGAGAGTTGGCTGAGAGGAAGCCTCTTTTTGATCGGCTTTTAATTGCGTGGGATCTTCCCCAGATGCTGATACTGAACACTTAACTAAAGAAACGGTCACATTATCGTGTCCATTGAGACGATTGGCCAAATTAATCAACCGTTGGGTAACTTGCTTTAAGTCTTTTCCTTCCGTTAAAATCGGTAGGATTTCTTCTTCCCAGTATGATTCCACTAAGTCATTATCACTCAAGCCATCGGAACACAATAAGAACACAGATTCCTCATCAATCATGAGGCGTTGCGTGGTCGGGTGTAACAGTTGGGAAGAACTCATCCCCAAGGCTTGAACTAAAGCCCCAGCATAAGGTTGTTGTAGAGCTTCTCGATATAACATATGACCGAGACGAGTTTGACGGGAAGCTAAATCATCATCTAACGTTAGCTGATAACAACCGCCATAGGTAATCCAGTAAATGCGAGAATCCCCCACATGGGTGAGATACATTTCATGGTGATCCGCTAACGCCATCACCAGCGTGGTTCCCATGCGTTGTTGTCCATAGCGATGTTCGGTGTCGTTTTGGTCAGAAATGACATCATTGGCAACACTGACCGCGTTTTCAATTTTAGTGATGATGGCTTCTGGAGAGGCTGGTTTTTGCCCATTCAAGTATTGACGCACCTGTTCAACGGCTAATTTTGAGGCGACCTCTCCCCCCTGATGACCGCCTACTCCATCGCAAACCATTGCAAGGGCTTGTGATGGTTTCTGAGACTCGGTTTCTGTGTCATAATAGGCATCTTCATTCTGCTGGCGACTGGGCCCGGCTTCCGAGGCGGTGGCTATGTGATACTTATACTGGCGCGATCGCGCGATTTGAGCGATTCCTTTCTCTAACTGCTGACTTAAGCTCTCGCTGTCTCTGAACTCCCCCTTCTGTAGTTGCTGACACACTTGTTGGAAAAATAAGCGAATCTCGGGGTGGGCGGTTTCTTGCCAGTTTGACCAAAGATTTCCCAAGTCTTTCAGGGTGATCTCAGTTTTATCTGGTTCTAACTGTTGTAACTGAATAATCGGCCCATTCACCCGTACTAACTCAGGATTAATTAAGGTTTTGACGACTCCTTGCACTTGCAAAGGTTGCCACAGTTGGCTGATTTGCAATAACCAATTTAATTGACGAATAGCAGGGGTTCCCTGCCAAACCTCTTCCAGCTTGCATAAAAATTGCCCTTGTTCTAATTTTTCTTGGATCCTAGAAGCCAAGGGTTCATATTCGAGTAACCACCGTTCCTCATTCCCGTGAGGAAGATAGCCATACACTTTGGGAATATGCTGGCGATAAGGGCTGAGTTTTAAATAGGGTTTTAGCCAAGACGGGATGGTTTCTGGGAGAATGGGAGGTTTTTCTGGGTGCGTTTCTAACACCCAAGTCGGACTCACCACCCGATAGCGATCCGCAATTAATTTTCCAATCACCCCGTCTTCTAAGGGCGTTCCCACCACTAACAGATACCGTTTCATTAGATGATTTTGCCCTCAGCCATCCTTTCCCGAGTTTGAATTAACCTTTATATTTTTCTTCTGATTCTGGGCTTTCTACTTTCGGGACTCCCATACTATAGTTCAAAACGCGACTATTTAAGTTATAACTAATTTTTCCACTGACTAAAAGATTCCGAATAAAATGTTCTAAGTCGGACCCAATTCGGCGGAGATTATACTCGGTTAAGTCTTCTCCATCATAGGATTCGACGAGTTCATCAAATTTGCGATAAACCTGATTTAAGTTCTCTTCATCCCAATTAAATTCATTATCGGGATCAATATCGAGGGTGAGAACATTTTGACTTTCTACTAATTCGTTATCTTGAATCTCTGCGGTGTAGATGCGAACATGACGAGTGGTTGACTTAAATAACATAACTGGTTTTAATCTCGTTTTAGATATGCTGAAGTATTGCTTGGCTTTTATTCATTACTTTAACAGGTTTTGCGCTATTTCTCCTGATGGGATGTGGATTTCACCTAACATTATGGGAGATTTTGCCCCTGTCACTTGCGGTAAATTGGCGGGATGCTGGTTTTGAGATCGCCAGTATGCTAAGACCGCAAACGCGATCGCTTCTTTAAAGTGACGGTTTAATCCAGCTTCATCAGTGGTTTGAATTGGGGTGTGGGGAAATTGGGCTTGTAAGCGTTGTCGCAAGTAATGATTTTCACTGCCGCCGCCACAGAGTAGAATGGTGTCGGGAAGATGAGGGAGAAAGTTTTGGTAATCTTGCGCGATCGCGCTGACAGTTAATTCGGTTAAACTCGCCAAAAAATCCGCTTCACTGAGATGATAGGCTTTAGCCTCTTCCCAAGCCTGCTTCAAATAGGTTTCTCCAAACAATTCCCGCCCTGTTGATTTTGGGGGCGGTTGTTGAAAAAAGTCCTGTTGTAGCCAGTTCTGAACTAATTCTAGACAGGGTGTTCCTTGTGCTGCCCATTGTCCGTTCTCATCGTAGCGTTGTTTCCCGTCCGTTAATTTTTGCACGGCTAAATCTAATAAGCTGTTTCCTGGCCCATTATCCCAGCCACAAATTTTATCTTCCCAGTGGGGATGATTGCGAGGGGGTAAATAGGTAACATTACTAATTCCCCCAATATTCTGCACGCAACGACTGAAATGGGGATGGGACAGCAAACAGGCATCCACTTTCGGCACTAAAGGCGCACCCTGTCCCCCTTGGGCGATATCTGCAACCCGAAAATTGGTAACCGTAGGGCGTTGGGTTAAATGAGCAATTATCGCTCCCCGTCCTAATTGTAGGCTATAACCGAGGGATTCCTTAGGGGGACGATGGAAGACGGTTTGTCCGTGAGATCCAATGAGTTCGGCAGTGAGATTCGTCTTTTTTTCTAGGGTTTGGGCGCAGTGGGCAAAATATTGCGCGATCGCGTCATCTAATTCACAAAATGCTTTCATTGTCAAGGGCTTTTCCCCACAAACCGCTAAAATTTCGGCTTGTAGGGCTTCAGGATAGGGATAAGTTTCCCCTGCTAACAACTCCACCTGTAAATTATCTCTTTCCCCTGTAATTTCTACCAGCACCACATCCACCCCATCAACAGAAGTGCCACTCATTAACCCTATTACTTTCATAACTCATCTAAAACTTAATATCCATTGAGCTAATTTTACTTTTTTTAGAAAATAAATACCAATAACTTGCCATTGATTTCATCGGAGCATGATCATCATTGCTATGATGATAACCAGCGAAAATAGATATCTATTAAGGTCACCCTTTCAACTCCATGAATAATAATTGCTACAGGTTAGGGATTTCCTGAAGTCATTGGTGATATGAAAGCAATTCCTATCAAATTTTTTTAGTTCCATGTTAGACCTAATTTTTCTTCCCTTAGCTCAAATATTACCCGTTCCACTCACTGATCCAGTCGCGATTTTCTTGACAATTTTAGCAATTATGCTAGTTGCTCCTTTGCTCTTTGAGAGAATTCAATTACCTGGATTAGTGGGATTAATTCTTGCAGGAATTATCGTTGGCCCCAATGTGTTAGGCCTTTTAGAGCGAGATAGCACGATTATTTTGCTCGGAACAGTTGGCTTGCTATTTTTAATGTTTCTGGCTGGTTTGGAAACCAGTCTTGATGATCTCAAAGGAAGTGCGAAGCAAGCTGCTTTTTTTGGCTTAATGACTTTTTTCCTACCCATGATTTTGGGAACAGTAGGAATGTATTATTTATTAGATTATAGTTTCTTAGCTTCAGTATTAGTTGCGTCAACTTTTGCCTCTCATACTCTGATTGCTTTGCCAATTTTAAGTAAACTGGGGATTATGCAATCTCAACCCGTGAAAATGACATTGGGAGCAACGTTAGTCACTAATGTTCTTGCTCTTTTAGTCTTAGCAGTGGTTCTTAAAGCAGATGAAGGAGAACTAACCCTTGGCTTTTGGTTATTTTTGATTCCCGCCTTAACAATTTATACGCTAGGAACTTTATGGGGAGTTCCTCGACTAGGACGTTGGTTTTTCCGAAAATTTGGTCATGATGAAAGTGCAGAATTTATTTTTGTTCTCGCTACTGTATTTGTGGTTTCCTATATCGCTAATTTAATTGATATTGAACCAATTATTGGTGCTTTTTTAGCGGGAATGGCGATTACTCAAATTATTCCTAACCTCAGTCCATTAATGAATCGGATTCAATTTATTGGTAATACCTTATTTGTTCCCTTTTTCCTGATTTCCGTAGGAATGCTGATTGATCCAGTGATATTAATTCAAGAGCCAAAGTCTCTTGTTATTGCCACGGTGATTATAGTTATTGAGGTGATTAGTAAATATATTGCTGCTTGGGGATCAGGAAAAGTATTTGGCATCCAATTTCCAGGGATTATGGTCATGTTTGGCTTAAGTTCAGCTCAAGCAGCTTCAACTTTAGCGGCAGCTACGATTGCTTTTGAAGTGGGATTAGTAGATGAAGTCATTGTTAATGGCATTGTTGCAATGATTTTAGTAACTTGTATTGCGTCTCCTTGGATAACCCAGAATTGGGGGAAGCAATTTTTCCCCGAAAAAGATACCTCTCAAGGGCAACAAAATTTTAATTCTAGCTTGGTTTTAGCACAGCGTGTTTTAGTACCAGTGGCTAACCCCAATACAGAAGATAATTTGCTTCAATTAGCAATTATTTTAGCAAAAAAAACACAAGGAACCGTTTTACCTCTCCATATTTTGTCAGATAAATCGGGAGTCATTAATTATGAAGATCGTAAATTACAAATGCAACTTTTATCCACCGCTGAAATGGTCGCTCATTCTGCAGTCACGGATGTAGAAACAATTGGGCGGATTGATGATGCCATTGATCGGGGGGTTATTAGGACTGCTTTTGAATATGATGCCACCCTGATTATTTGTGGTTGGAAAGGTTATTCCACTCAAGCAGAAAACTTTTTTGGTAGCATCCTTGATCGCATGCTCCAAAACTCACCAGTTCCTTTATTGATTACTCGTTTTACAAATCCTATTGAAAATACAAAACGATTAATTGTAGCGGTTACTGATCAAGAAATTCAGTCTGAAAATATTAAAATGATCGCAGCGATTACGAATCATATTGCTGAGGCTTTAAAAGTAACAATGGAAGTCATGATTATTCCCATTACTAATATTAATAATATCCCTTCAGCACGGGGATTAGGGTTTCATACTGATCAGCCAGTAATTACCCTACGAGGCAAAGCCACTAAAAAAATCTCTAATTTTGTCGAAAAAGACGATTTGTTAGTTCTCAATACTCATCCTCAAATCAATAGTTTACTGAATATGGCAAAACAGCTAGAAACAGCAGAAGCTATTTCACGAATGAGCCCTGATACATCAATGATTATTATTAATTTTCCCAATCTAGTTTCATAAAAAACTTAATTTGAAGTAAGCAATCGTTTTTGTTCGTTATAAATTGCCTATTCGCGAGTTTCGCTATGAATACCAAATGCCGAAATCGTGACTAAGAATAGCTGATCTTTATTCTGACCATTAATTAACAGACTCTATTGATTCCTCATAATTATTGATCCTCGTTTCTTAATTATCGTTATTTTCGGCTAGCGTAATTAGCAAGAGTTGTCGGGCAACTCATACCACTACTTTTCCCTCTATTATTTTTTCTTATCGTTTTAATGTTATCAGTCGATAATCAATTATCCTTTATCTTTCAATCTCAAAGGGTAACGCTTCGAG
>JBKHER010000034.1:0-12817 GCA_046540715.1 Halothece sp. | reverse complement strand
CAAACTTTAGATCCAAGTGATTCAATATGAGCAGTATTCGGCTACTGATTGATGAAGATGCAATGGATCGAAGATTCCTCAATGCTTTAAGAGTAAGAGGTGTGGATGTAGCTAGCGCTGGAGAAATGGGGACGACTGGCTACAGCGATGAAGAACAATTACTCATTGCAACTCAGGAGAAACGAGTCTTTTATACATTTAATGTGAGCGATTTTTGTCAGTTGCACAGCGACTACATAACTCAGCAAAAAACTCATTGGGGAATTATCATTTCCTCACAGGATTATTCAGTAGGCGAACAAATGCGGAGAACGCTAAAACTGATTGCAACCCAGTCTGTAGAAGCAATGAGAAATCAGCTTGTTTTTTTAAGCAGTTTTAAACAAGAATAAGGATTTCGATTTACTTGTTAGATCTAAGGATATCTCACTTTGTTCCCTAATAAGATGATAAAGTGAGATTAAGATGAGTTAAACAGCGCCAATATTACATTATGGTCATTCCACCTGAATTTTTGAAGAAGTTTACGAAGCGGTTAGGGGTATCTGATGGTGAGTTAGAAGTGCTACTCGATTCCCTAGAAGGGGAAGATTTGAGCGCGATCGCGCAACGGTTAGGAATCCAACGGAACGCCCTGCAAAAGCGTCTCGGAGAAGTTTACAAAAAATTTAACATTGACGGAACAGGGCCGGGTAAATTTGCCAAGCTACAAAAAATTCTCCTCGAAGAATATGAGAAATATATCAATAATCGCGAAGGGAACCAAGACTCAACCGAGTCTAATCACTTCCAATGGGGAGATGCACCAGTTGTCAAAACCTTTGCCGATCGCGCTACCGAACTCACCCAAGCACAAGACTTTCTCATTCAAGAGAGATCCCCCTTAGTCGCTGTCTTAGGAATGGCGGGAATCGGAAAAAGTGTGTTTGCAGTTCGTTTAGTGGAACAAATTGCCAGTAATTATGATTATGTGATTTGGCGTAACCTTTCTTTGCGTTCCGTTCCCACTTTAGAGAGTCTTCTCACCGATTTAATGAGATGTTTTCCATCCTCCCAAGAGACAGAAGCAGACACGCCACCTGTCATTGGAGATTTGATTCAACAATTGCAGCGCGATCGCTGTTTAATAATCCTCGATCAATTTGAAACCCTCTTTCAGGAAAACAATTGGGCTGGCTATTACCAATCTGGCTATGAAAACTATGGAGAACTTTTAAAACAAATCACTCAAACTCACCATCAAAGTAGTCTCTTACTTCTCAGCCGAGAAACCCCTCTCGAATTAATATCTTTAACAGGGGGAACTCCCACCACAGCAATGATTACTCTCAAAGGCTTAACCAGAGATGGGATTGAACAAATTCTCTCAGAAAAAGGACTAAACTGCCAAGATGATACCATCTTTTCTCAATTCTTAGACCATTACTCAGGTCATCCTGTTGCCATTAATGAACTTGCGATCACCGTTCAAACTTTATTTGCAGGAAACTTTAAAGATTTACTGCAAGATAACAGCATATTTGTCGGGGAAATTATGTCTCATTACTTCTCCCAACAACTACAACGTTTATCTCCCTTAGAAAAAGAAGTCATCGAACATTTAGCCTTAACCTCAGAAGGCTTAACCTTACAAGACATTCAAAATAATTGTTCAGAAAAGAAAGATTTATCTTATATTATGGCTGCTTTAAATTCTTTAAATCGACGTTGCTTATTAGAAAAATTCACCGACAAAGAAACCACACGATTTACGATCATTCCTAGTCTGAAAAAACATATCAGTTTACAGTTACAATCCTAAATCAGTTGTACCCCCCTTCAATTCCCCCCTTTAGTTCCACCCTTAATAAGGGGGGTAAGGGGGGATCTGAAGTTAAGCTACTTTTTACAAATGAGATCATATTGCTATATCAGCTTACAGTTACAATCCTAAATCAACTGCGACGCGATGGGCGCAAGCAAACCCAGAAAACGCAACCGCATTTAAGCCTTGACCCGGAAACGTGCTATCTCCGACACAATATAATCCTGAAATCGCCGTTTGATTAAAAGGCATCGCTAATAATCCCATTAATTTTTTCTGGGGAATTGGTCCATAAGTCCCTTCATCGCGCCCTAAAAATCGTCGATGGGTGCGAGGAGTTCCTATCTCTTGATAATCTAATCCTGCTTCTAAACCTGGAAAGATTTTTTCTAGGCGTTGGATAACTTTCGCAGCCGTTTCTTCTTTTTTCTGTTCATAATCTTGCGGTGATAATCCTTGCCAATCATCAATCCAATGTGGCGTAAAAGCATGGAAAATATGACAACCTTCTGGGGCTAAACTAGGATCTAAGAGTGTGGGAATCGAGAGGAAAATTGTCCCTTCAGGTTCTTCCATTTTCTCCCATTCTTCTAAAAGAATATGATGACAGTCGGCATTTTGAGGAACAATCTCAGATTTAACGCCTAAATGAAGACTCACAAAACTAGGGGATTTTTGATAACGTTGTTGCCATTTCTGTTCTTTTTTTGGCTTTTGGACAGGTAAGAGTTTGTCAAAGGTATCCCAACGAGTGGCATTAGAAATAATCCGTTTTCCCCGATATTCTCTCCCATCGGCTAAAC
Source organism: Halothece sp. (assembly GCA_046540715.1). Lineage (GTDB taxonomy): Bacteria > Cyanobacteriota > Cyanobacteriia > Cyanobacteriales > Rubidibacteraceae > Halothece. The sequence continues at coordinate 10,210 of JBKHER010000034.1, read as the reverse complement.
GCACGCCCACTGCTTTATTATTTTCGATAATAATTTCTTTTACTCTGGCTTTATATTCGATTTTACTGCCTTTTTTCTCTAAGCCTTCCACTAACTTTTGGGCAATTTGTCCCACGCCTCCTTTTGGGTAATTAATTCCCCCATAATGTCGATCTGAAAAGACCATTCCCGCATTAATCATTGGCGTTTTTTCTGCTGGCACAACTGACCAACAATAACATTCAATATCAATAAACTTTAGTAAGTCAGGATCATTAATATAACGGCGGGCAATATCTCCCACATTTTGCGGTAAATACTTCACTAACCCCAGACAAGCAAAGGGATGTTGAAAGAAGACTCTCGTTAAATATCTGGGTTCTTCTAGAGAGAGTAATTCCATGGAGTTGAGACAGTTGAAAACTTGCCAACATTCATCATAAAATTTACGGATTCCCTCTGCTTCGTGGGGAAATTGATTAATCAGTTCTTGAATAAATTTTTCGTACTCGCGATGAACTTTCACCTCTAAATTATTGGGAAGATGATAATGAATTTGAACAGGATCAGGAATTGTCTCAAGGGGGGTTTCTACGGCTTCTAAAGCACGGGTTAATAAGTTGGTTGTTCCCTGTGAACCAAACCCAAAAATCATGGAAGCCCCCACATCAAAGCGATAACCTTGACGTTCAAAATAACCTGCACTTCCTCCTGGAATAATGTATCGTTCTAAAACAAGGACATTGGCTCCTTTCGCAGCCAGTTGCGTGGCGGTAACTAAGCCTCCAATGCCTGAACCAATGATAATTGCATCGTAGAGTTGGTCGGTGGTTGCAGTGGGTGACTGCTTAGGGGAAACGGTAGTCATTGACTGTTCTCTTAAGTTAACTCTCTTTTCTAGTTTAGTCTCTAGGCTAGGGAAATTAAAAAAAGATGGGGCTGGAATGACCCCACCTGCTTCTTAACGAGAGGAGAACACTGTCCATATACTATAGCTTTATTGAAATAGATTGTCAATATAATTCAGAATTTTTTTCAATAAGTAGGAGATTGACAATTGGTAAGGGATCATCAACAATGAGTTATGGACGATTGGTTATCGTTGGTTTAGATCTCCCATAACCAATATGTATTAATAGTTAATTCTCTAAGATGAGCTTTCAACTGCGCGTTTATGTCCCTGACCATCCTTTGATTAAGCATTGGCTAGCGGTGGCGCGAGACAAAAATACTCCCAATGCTTTATTTAAAACAGCGATGACAGAGTTGGGGCGCTGGTTAACCTACGAAGCCTCTCGTCATTGGTTTGTTACTGCGGAAACTGAGGTAGAAACGCCATTAGCCTCTTGTGCGGCGACTATGATTAATCCGCAGGTGAATATTGCGGTGGTTCCCATTTTACGGGCGGGACTGAGTTTATTAGATGGAGCGCAAACGTTACTTCCTCTCTGTTCAGTTTATCATCTGGGGTTAGAGCGTAATGAAGAAACATTACAACCTAGTTGCTATCTGAATAAACTTCCTGAAGAATTTAATCCTGAAACCCGAGTTTTAATCTTAGAACCAATGTTAGCAACGGGCGGTTCGATTATGATGGCATTAGAGGAGTTAACTCGTCGGGGAGTCAATCCAGAATTTTTACGGATTGTCTCTGTGGTGGCTGCCCCACCTGCACTCAAGCAAATTGGTGAAAATTATCCGCAATTAAGAATTTATACAGCGTTTGTGGATGAAGAATTGAACGATCGCGGCTATATTGTTCCGGGTTTGGGAGATGCTGGCGATCGCGCGTTTGGAACTTAATTCAAATAGGAGGTAACTATGAGTGAACGAGAGGGATTTAGCGGTGGCTTTTTATTAGGAACGTTAGTTGGCGGTGTCGTGGGAGGTGTAATTGGCGCGATCGCGGCTTCCCGTCAAAAAGAAGCCAATCAGGGATTAAATCTGAGCAAGGAAAATGGCAACAACTCAGAAGGTGATGAAAGCATTGAATCAGCCCGCCGTAGCCTAGAAGATAAAATCAGCCAACTCAATTTTGCCATTGATGATGTTCGTCAGCAATTGGGCGGTGTTAAAAATGAGCAGTAAATTGAGAAATGATTAAATCTCGGCTTAACTATTGCTATACCATTTTGAATAATTGGCGCTACATTAACGATCAACTAAGCCCCCCAAAATAGCGGGGGGTTTGGGGGGATCGACTGTAACTTGAGTTTTTAAAAATGGTATAATAATTGATCAAAAATGAGGACATCTTCTAATCCAGCATTACAACCTTGACCAATGGAGGGAGAAACGGCATGGGCAGCATCCCCAAGCATTAAAATTTTACCCCCTTCATGGAAGCGATCGCAGCGTACCGTTAAAACTCGTGCGACACGACGTTCTATAGTCATTCCAAATAAAAACCATCAAGCTGAGAGTGGGAGCATCTTGCTCCCTAGTAGCGACCGAGACGGTCGCATTACGGAAAATAATTGGAATAACTATAATAACGCTTCTGCTTCTTCTTCCGACATACAAGGACTAAAAAAAGGAAAGTTTGTCTTCATAAAGTCCCAAACATCTGTTTGACTAGAAAAGTTTTCAAAGGGATTATTATTCGCATTAAAGACAAGTACACCATTGAGTTGATCATGAGGTTGAGGAACTAACAACATTCGCGTTCTATTTTTTAAGATTTGAGCATGAATTGCATCTCGATCTAACTGCAGATCAGGATTAGAAGGTTGCTGGAAAAAGACTGATTTGTAAGCATCAGGAACATAACTTTCTTCACTTTCTAATCCTTTTTTCTCTGCTAAATATTGTCGAAGGCGCGATCGCGCTCCATCTGCTGCCACAATGCGATCATAATTGACCGCCAGTATTTCCCCATTTTCTAATTCAATATTTGCGGTATTTTGCGTATCTTCTGAATTAACTTGTTCTTAAGAAAAAAGCCGTAAAAAGTCCTCCTTTCCTAACATCCAGAATTAGCAAAAAGCAGGCTGTAAACGGCTCCCCCTCTCCCCCTCTCCCCACAAACAAGGTGATTTCTCCGAGAATGAAACAGCCCTGCTTTCCAAGGGGGGTTAGGGGGGATAGGTAATTTAAATAGAATTTTCTTCTGCTACAATTATGATTTATGATGACTTAATTAAGAGTCAAACCACTAATCTTTTTAACTAATATGAAATTGCTCGATCGCGCCCGTTTAACCTTAGCCGTTGTCGTCGCAAAAACAGTTCCCCCTGTTATTAGAAAATTAGGATTAGGTGCAGGTAGTGTTCTCCCTGGAGAAATTGCCCGTCGCCTTCATCCCAATCTTTTAGCCCTCCTTTGTGAACAAGTGCGAGAGGGGATAATTTTAATTGTAGGAACAAATGGGAAAACCACCACCTCACTTCTTTTAAGAACAATTTTAGAAGAAAATGGGGCAACAGTCACCCATAACGCCACAGGAGCTAACTTAGTGAATGGTTTAATTACCGCCCTTTTAGCTGACACTAATTTATTGGGAAAATTAAATGCTGACTATGGAATTTTAGAAGTTGATGAAAATGTTTTTCCCCTAATTGTTAAACCCTGTCAACCCAAAATTATTTTAGGCTTAAACTTATTTCGAGATCAACTAGATCGATATGGAGAAGTAGATACAATCAGCGAAAAATGGCAACAAGCAATTACGCCCCTTCCTAATTACACCACAGTCATCTTAAATGCAGATGACCCCACCCTTTGCTATTTAGGAACTAACTTACCACAAAACGTGCTATTCTTTGGCTTAAGTGAACCTGAATTATACTTAGAAGAAATCCCTCATGCGGTTGACTCAATTTACTGTCCAGCTTGTGGGGCTTCTCTAGACTACCAAGGAGTTTATTTATCTCATTTGGGAGACTATAACTGTCCTAGTTGTAACTTTAAAAAAGCAAAATTAGATATTAAGAGTTCAAATTGGGGACAGATTTTAGTGGGAATTTATAATAAATATAATACCTTAGCCGCTGCCCTCGCCTCCCAAGAATTAAACATCCCGATTTCTCATATTGAGACAACAATCAAAAACTTTCGAGCCGCTTTTGGACGTGCTGAAGAACTCAATATTAATGGAAAATCCGTCAGAATTTTATTATCAAAAAATCCAGTGGGGATGAACGAAACCATCCGTACCGTTAATGAAATCAAACAACAAGGAAAAGCCCAAGCCACCCTATTAGTATTAAATGATCGCACCCCAGATGGCACTGATGTATCATGGATTTGGGATGTCGATACAGAACAATTAGTCTCGCAAGGTGGGACAATTATTATCAGCGGCGATCGCGTTTATGATCTTGCCTTACGCATTCAGTATAGCCAACAAACCCTCAATGATGATCAACTCAACCTCATTATTAAAGATGATTTGAAAGATGCAGTTGATACCGCCCTAAATCATACCGCCCCTGATGAAACTTTGCACATTCTTCCCACGTATTCGGCTATGTTAGAAGTGCGACAATTGTTAACCGGACGTAAAATTCAATAGATGCAAACCTTAGAACCCAGTTCCACTCGCCAAAACATTCAACGAGCTACCCTTGATAACGGCATTACCCTAATTGTGATCGAAAACCCCACTGCTGATATTATTGCAGGAAGGCTTTTCTTAAAAAATGCGGGAAACCGAGTAGAATCCCCTTCTCAAGCTGGGCTTTCCCATTTACTCTCAACCGTGATTACCAAAGGTACAGCTACCCTCAACGCCGCAGAAATTGCCGAAAAAATAGAATCCGTCGGGGCGGGAATTAATGCTGAAACCGCTAATGATTATTTTAGCCTCAGTCTCAAAACCGTTTCTCAAGACTTTCCAGAAATCTTGGCTTTAGTGGGAGAAATGATGCGTGCGCCCAGTTTTCCCGACAATGAAGTTGAACTAGAACAAGCCCTCACCCTACAAGCCATTGTCGCCCAACAAGAACAACCCTTCAATCTTGCCTTTAATCAGCTGCGATCGCAGATGTATCCCCAACATCCCTATGGCAGTCCCGTTTTAGGAACCCAAGAAACCGTTTCTGCTTTGACAGCAGCCGATCTTCAATCCTATCATCAAACCTACTTCCGTCCTGACAACTTAGTCATCAGTCTTTCAGGACGCATTACCTTAGAAAAAGGGATTACGGAAGTCAACAAAGTCTTCGGAGACTGGCAAATTCCTGCTACCCCTCAACCCACGCCCTCTTTAACCTCTCCCACTCCTCAGCCAGATCAGAAATTTCTGTATCAAGAAACCCAACAAAGCATTATTATGTTGGGATATCTCACCGCTTCTGTGAAAAATTCTGACTACCCGATTTTGAAATTGCTTAATACCTATCTTGGGAATGGACTCTCCTCACGGCTATTTGTGGAATTACGAGAGAAACAGGGACTTGCTTATGATGTCTCATCCTTATATCCCACTCGCTTAGAACCCTCCTACTTTGTTACCTATATGGGAACCGCCCCCAATAACATTGAAACCGCTTATCAGGGATTACGACAAGAAGTCAAAAGACTCTGTGAAGTAGAACTTACCCCAGAAGAATTACAAGCGAGTAAGAACAAATTATTAGGACAATATGCCCTCGGAAAACAGAGTAATGGACAACTCGCGCAATTGTTTGGCTGGTATGAAACCTTAAACCAAGGGCTTGAATTTGATGATCGCTTTCAAGAGATGGTCGCTGAAGTCACCAGTGAACAGATGCAAGCAGTCGCCCAAAAATATCTGCAAGTTGACCCTTATATTTCCCTAGTGGGAGCCACCCAACTTTGCTAAAATGCCCATAAAAGCAGGTTTTTTCCCTCATCACTATGGCAATTAAAACCGAAAAGATTCCCCGCTTAGAAAACGGCGATCATCTTTCTCGTTCCGAATTTGAACGCCGTTACCATGAGATGCCCAATGATCAAAAAGCAGAATTAATCGAAGGAGTGGTTTACCTAGTGGCTTCCCCATTACGCTTTGAAAACCATGCCAAGCCCCATGCCTCACTCCTAACATGGCTAGGAACCTATCAAACCATGACTCCCAAAATTCAGTTGGGCGTTGAACCCACTGTCCGTTTAGACTGGGATAATGAGCCTCAACCAGATGCTGTGTTGTTTCTGGATGAACGGGTGGGTGGGCAAGCCCAAGTCAGTAAAGATGATTATATTGAAGGTGCGCCAGAGTTAATGGTGGAAGTCGCTGCCAGTAGTGTTGCCATAGATTTATTTGATAAAAAACGGGCTTATCAACGAAATGGCGTAACAGAATATTTGGTTTGGCAAAGTTATGATCAAAGTTTAGATTGGTTTTACTTAGAACAGGGAGAATATCGCGCTTTACAACCAAATCAGCAAGGAATTATTCAAAGTCCAACCTTTCCTGGGTTATGGTTAGCTGTGCCAGAATTACTAGCAGGAAATATGGCACAAGTACTAGCGACTTTACAAAAAGGAATGCAAAGCGAACCATATAAGAGCTTTGTGAAACAATTGAGTTAAGGTTCATTGTCGCCAATGCCTAGAAAGACTTGCCAGAAATATTTTCCTTGTGTTAGTATGATTAACTGTGCATTGGAAATCCCAATCGGGTCGCTAACTCAACGGTAGAGTACTCGGCTTTTAACCGATTAGTTCTGGGTTCGAATCCCAGGCGACCCATATTTAAGCAAATTTAACTTGACGTTGAACTGGAACATCAGTATCTTCAAAGGTGTTGAGTTGTAGATAGCTTTTATCTACAATTTCTCATTGACCTAAAAAAAGAGGATGGGCTGTGTCATCTCCAAGCAATGAATTACTCTGGGCAGTAATTGGTTTTATTTTAACCATTGGCGGCACCTTTATCGAAGCCTTTATCACTAATTTTCCTTGGTCTTGGATGGAAGAAGGAATTAAAGCTCATTCTCTCGGAATCACCTTTCAAGTGGCGGCGGTTTTGTTTACGGCTTGTCTCGGAGGAAAACGGGCGGGGGCTTTATCTCAACTTGCTTATGTCACTTTGGGGTTAGCTTGGCTTCCTGTGTTTTCTCAAGGTGGGGGTATAGACTATCTCACCCAACCGACATTTGGTTATATTATCGGTTTTATTCCAGGGGCTTGGTATTGTGGAGTTGTCGCATTTCGTCAGGAAAGACAGTTAGAATGGTTGGGCTTAAGTTGCTTATTAGGATTACTGATTATTCATACCCTTGGGATTATTTATTTAGTGGGATTGCACTATTTTAAACTGATTATCTTAGAGGTAGCGATGCCCCTTTTACCCACAATTGTTGAATATTCTTGGCAACCTTTGGGGAGTCAATTGGCTTTAGTGTGTGCGGTTGCTGTGTCGGCGTATGGATTACGAAATCTCTTATTTTATTGATGAAAAAAAATCCTTTATTTTGGCTGGTTGGAATTATTGGTTTTGTTTTGGATCAAGCAACAAAAATTATTGTTGTTCTCTCTTTTAATGAAATCGGAGACACGATCGCGCTTTGGGAAAATGTTTTTCACCTTACCTATGTAATTAACCCTGGCGCTGCCTTTAGTCTCTTTGCTGAAAGTAATGGCGGTTGGCTGCGTTGGCTTTCTTTAGCTGTTACCATCGGATTAATGATTTATGCTTGGCGAAGTCCCCGTTTACCCCAATTGGAACAATTAGGGTGTGGTTTTGTTTTAGCTGGGGCAGCGGGAAATGGATTAGATCGGTTTTTATTTGGTTATGTTGTTGATTTTCTCGACTTTCGCTTAATTCAATTTCCGGTTTTTAATGTTGCCGATATCTGCATTAATATTGGGATTATTTGTTTAATTCTTCTGAATTTCCCGTTTTTCCAACGTTCTCAACGCCGACCAGGAGAACCTAATCACCATGACAAATCCTAAAAAAAACTCAGGAAATCCTGTTAGTCAATTCCTGACGCAAGCGGTGCAAACGGTACAAGCCCAAGCTCTTACCCTCAAGCCAACCGCAAAAGTTCCCGAATTACACATTAAAAATGGTCGGGAAAAAAAAGTGATTAAGCATCCCCTGATTGGTGAACGTTATCTTCTCGGACGTAGTTCTCGCTCCTGCGATATTGTGGTTCGCAATCCCCTGATTAGTCAAGTTCATCTCTCGATTAATCAGGATCAAGGGGGTCATTATTTTGTCAAAGATGAAGGTTCCTTAAACGGGCTTTATCTTGGCAAGCGCAGACAATCTTCTTTTCCACTTCGTCATGGTGATCGGTTTACTCTCGGCCCCCCAGAAGTGGAAGATGCCGTGGAAATTACCTATCATTATGCGCCGCCAAAATGGCAAAAAGGACTCTCTTATTTCTTTTATGGAATATTAGTTTTCGCACTCATTTTCGGGATTTTTATCGGTCGAGAATGGAGTCAATTTTCAGTTAATCCCTTACCCATGGGCGTTCGAGGACCAATTGTCGTCTATCCTCGGGAGGGGCAATTTCCTTTAAATCCTAGACAACAGGGAACTCATCAAGAATTAGATCGCTTATCTGATTTTTCCCCCTATCTACCTGATGCTGTTATGGCAGCGGAGGATACCCGCTTTTATTGGCATTTTGGAATCGATCCCTTGGGAATTTTACGGGCGGTTCGAGTCAATTTGACGGCTTCCGAGATTCGAGAAGGGGCCAGTACCATCACCCAACAATTAGCGCGGAGTTTATATCCCGACTATGTGGGGCGGGATAATACCATTGGGCGTAAATGGCGGGAAATGATGGTGGCTCTGAAGTTAGAAACCTTTTACAGTAAGGATAAAATTTTATTAACTTATCTCAATCGCGTTTTTCTGGGGGTAGAAAATTACGGGTTTGAAGATGCGGCGCAATTTTATTTTGATCACTCCGCCCGTGATCTTAATTTATCCGAAGCTGCGACTCTGGTTTCCATTTTACCTGCCCCTAATGCCTATAACCCTGTACAAAATTATGAGCGAGCAGTACAACTGCGCGATCGCGTGATTAATCGGATGGCAAAATTAGGAATGGTAACGGCAGAAGAAGCCCAACGCGCCCGTCGTTCTCGCATTGAAGTTAGTCCCGAAGCCCAGCAAACTCTCTCCGAAATTCGCGCTCCTTATTTCTATAACTATGTTCTCAATGAGTTACAAGAATTACTGGGGGCAGAATTGGCTGCAGAAGGGAATTTTATTGTGGAAACTGCCCTTGATCTCAATTTACAAGAGACTGCAGAAAATAAGTTACAGGAGAATCTAAGTAGTGAAGGAACCGTTTATGGTTATAATCAGGGATCAATCGTCACTCTTGATAGTCAGACAGGGGCAATTTTAACCCTTGTCGGCGGAAAAGATTACCAAGAGAGTCAATTTAATCGCGCTACGCAAGCCCAACGTCAGCCTGGTTCTACCTTTAAAGTATTTGCTTATGTAGCAGCCTTGGAAAAAGGATTTTCGCCCTCTCGCTCCTATTCCTGCGCCCCCATTACCTGGCAAGGGCAAAATTATCGGGGGTGTGAGCGCAGTGGTGGCAATATTAGCTTAGGACATAGTCTGGCGCAATCAGAAAATGCGGTTGCTTTACGGGTGGCCCGAGATGTGGGCTTAAATCAGGTGATTCGGATGGCGCAACGATTAGGGGTTAATTCTGATTTAAGTGCGATTCCAGGTTTAGTTTTAGGGCAAAGTGAAGTGAATTTATTAGAAATGACCGGGGCGTATGCGGTGTTTGATCACGAGGGGAAGCGAAATCGCCCTCACGGGATTGTCAAAATTCTAGATGGGACCGATTGTGAAGATGCTGATGATCTTGAGAGTTGTCGGGTGATTTATGATTATCAACAGGAGGGGGAGCGCGATCGCGCTGTGATTTCTCCCTCAACCGCACAAACCATGACCCAATGGTTACAAAGAGTCATTCAAGAAGGAACAGGGAGAGCCGCCAGAATCGAGGAAACCGCAGCGGGAAAAACCGGAACCACCAATCAAGCCGTTGATTTATGGTTTATTGGCTATCTTCCCCGCCGTGACATTACCACCGGCATTTGGTTGGGAAATGATATTCCGACACCCACTCGGGGAAGCAGTGGTCAAGCGGCTCAACTCTGGGGCAGTTATATGGAATCAATTAATTGGTAAGTTACCATTTGCAAAAAGTCAGGTTATCTGAAATCCCCCCTGATCAAGCAGGGTCGTTTCATTCTCCTAAAATGATATTCAGGTGGAGAGGTGGAGAAGGATTTGTCGTGTTTAGCATGAATTAATCAATTTCAGATTACAGTGTGG
>JBKHER010000033.1:0-12819 GCA_046540715.1 Halothece sp. | reverse complement strand
GGGATTTAGGGGGGACTTTTTACAAATCAGATCAGATTGCTATACCTAATCAAGTTTAAGATTAGGAAAAAGAAAATAATGCGGGCGTTGTATGGGATCAATCGTGTTTAAAACCTTTCCTTAAACTATGCTGATCAGTGCTATTTTAATCTTACTCTTGGGATTGGTTGCAGGTGAACTTGTTCGCCGTCTCGGTGCGCCTCCTTTGTTAGGGATGATTCTGATTGGCATCCTTTTAGGAGAAGAAATGGCAAATTTCCTTGATCCCACAGTGATGTCACTTGCGCCAGATTTACGGACGGCAGCGGTAATGATTATTTTAATGCGGGCAGGGTTAGGATTAGATCGAGAAAAACTTTTACAACAGGGAAGTGTTGCCCTGCGATTGGGATTTTTACCCGCTTTGACAGAAATGATCGCGATCGCGCTTTTTGCTACTTTTCTCTTTAATTTTAACTTCACCACAGGGCTGTTACTAGGAGCAATTATTAGTGCTGAATCTCCTGCTGTCATTGTACCTGGAATGTTACGTCTCAAAAGTAGTGGTTGGGGTGCAGAAAAAGGGATTGCCGATGCGATTTTAACCGGAAGTGCCTTATCCGATGTCTTTGTCCTGCTGATTTTTTCCCTATTACTAAACTTACTAGAACAAGGAATTGAAACAGATGCTTTGATCCTCCTTCCGGTGCAAATTATCTTACAAATTGCCCTAGGAATTGTGATCGGGTGGGGAGTGGCTAAATTAATTACTCTTATTCTTGCCAAGGTAAAAATCGCCCAAAATTCTGTCCATGAAGTCATGATTGTCGGTAGCGTCGCCTTGGGATTAATTGCCCTTGCTGAAACGTTCCCTTACTTTTCTGGGTATCTCGCAACCATGGGGTTAGGATTTTTCTTGATTGAATTTGAAGCCCCCCTAGCGCGACGATTACGAGTGGAATTTAATCATCTTTGGATTGTTGCGGAAATTGTCTTATTTGTTTTATTAGGGGCAAATTTACAATTAAATGTCTTAGAAGCCGTGTTACTCCCAGGGTTAGCTATTCTTTTTCTGGGATTATTAGTAGGGCGTAGCATCGGCTGGTATCTCTCCACTGTCGGAAGTAACTGGAATTGGCGAGAGAAACTATTTTTATTACCCGGCAATTCTCCCAAAGCAACGGTACAAGCAGCAGTGGGGGCAATTCCTCTTTCTATGGGCTTAGAAGGAGGAGACATTATTCTCGCGATCGCGGTATTATCTATTTTAGTCACTGCCCCAGTCGGTGCATGGGCAATTCCCACATTTGCGCCAAAACTCCTCGAAAAAGGAGAAGTTGATCCCACCAAAGTCAGTGTTAACCAACAAATTAGACTCTTAGCGGCGGTTGATACCTCTTCCCTTGCGAAAGAAGTTTTAAGTAAAGTAGCAAGTTATGCCCGCCAAACCAATGCAGAAGTGATTGTTCTCCATGTGATTAGTCACGAAGAAGACAAAGAAACTGCCGAATTACAACAATTAACCCAGCGTCTCCTTGCCGATATTCCTTATCGCTTTCTCACCGCCAATGATATTGTGGCAAATGCCATTGTGGAAACCGCCCAATATCACCAAGTCAGCGATATTATCATGGGGAAACGAGGACATCAGCCTTTAGAAGCGATTTTACTGGGATCCAATTCGCAAGCAGTGTTAGAAAGGAGTCCCATTCCTGTCATCTTAGTGGAAGAAAATCATAATCAGTGAAGCGCAAATCAAGGCTTGGCTAGAAAGTTGCCCTTAAAGAGGTTTCATGGTAGTTAAAGCATACCGTTCGGGAGAAAGATAAGTTTGCGCTAACTGTTGTAACTCTTCAGGCTGTAATTGTTGGATGCGATGAGGATACTGTAGCGATAATTCGGGCTGGGCTAAAATACTGTAATAGCCATATAATCCCGCCAGTTGTCCGGGGGTTTCGGTAGAGAAGGCATAATCATTACAAATTAACCGTTTGGCGCGGTTGAGTTCTTTTTCACGGACGGGTTGGGTTTGTAATTCCAAAGCGCGATCGCGCAATATTTCCTCTACCTGCTGTAAATATTGTGGCGGTAACCAAGCATTAAGGGTAAACAAACTGGAATCTTTTTGTAGAGAAAACCCACTTCCCACCTCATAAACTAACTGCTTCTCTTCTCGTAATTCTCGCACTAAACGAGAGGAAGCACCTTGGGCTAATAATACCGATAATAAATCCAATCCCACCGCATCTTCCCAGCCTTCAATTCCGGCCCCACGCCATCCCATGGTTAAACGGGCAATTTCTAAGCGAGGAAGGCGAATTTCGCGACGCTGAGGGGTGAGTATTGTGGGTTGGGATGGAATCTCTAGGGGGGGGCATTCTGAACGCACACTAAAAGGATGAAACGCCGCTTCAATGGCTTTAAAAGCGGTTTCCTGTTCCACATCTCCCACCACTACCACGGTCATATTTTCAGGCTGATAATAGGTGCGATGGAAACAGCGCATTTGATTCGGCGATCGCGCTAATACGGCTTCTTCCGTTCCCAAAATGGATCGCCCGTAAGGATGCTGATCATATAAACTCTCACAAAGGGCTTGAAACGCAAACCAATCGGGATCATCTTCAGTTTCTCGAATTTCCTCTAACACTACTCCTTGTTCACATAAAAATTCTTCCTCAGGAATCTCCGCCTGTAACAGCAACTCCGCCAAATCAGGCAACATTTTATCCCAATGACTGGCTGCAGTGGTGAGAAAAAAATGGGCATAATCATAACTGGTTTCTGCGTTGACCATTCCCCCATAATTTTCCACCAGATAATCAAACCATCCCGGGGGAATACGCTTGGTTCCCTTAAAGACAAGATGTTCTAAAAAATGGGCAATTCCCCACCAAGGTTCCCATTTTGCCCCTGCATTCACCCAAACATCTGTTACCACCACAGGAGTCGTTGTCATTTGCTGGTGAATCACGGTTAAGCCATTCCCAAGCTGGGTAACCGTTGCTGGAAACGTTGCCACAGGGGAAATCACATTCTTCATAACCCAAAATTGTGGTTTATCTTACAATTATTCTCCCAAGATAACAAAACAACCCCCCTAGCACAATGCTAAGAGGGTAGTTTCTTAATTACCGCAACGCCGTTTTACCTCAGCTTCTGACCTTCCTGTAGTCAGGTGGGCACCGACATCTTGCTTTAAGTTTCCGGGTACAACGCCCGGTTTACTGCCACAAGAGGGGTTGGTTCCCTTATAGGTCTTACTTGTAGATCAAAAAACATTATTGGCAGTCACCAACGTTGCAGTAAGAATTAGGCAAACTTAATGTTTACCCGCATTTACTTAGATCATAACTTGTGATGGGGGGGAAATGACAAGGAATTACTCCTCATCTTCCTCATCAAAGCCAGTTATTTGTTTGAGATGAATATGTTTACGCCCAAGAGTAATTTCAAATTCATCCCCGGGCTTTAAGCCCATTTTTTTCGTGTAAGCGGCTCCAATTAATAAGTTGCCATTAGACTGTACACTAATTTTATAACTAGCCGAGCGCCCCCCTCGTCCTCGACCATTTCCATTACTATCAAGGTGAATTCCCTCTGCATCCATTAGGGCATTTAGAAATTTCATCATATTAACTCGTTGGACACCGTTTTTTGTTTCGGTGTAGTATCCACAAGCCTTTGCTTTTTCTTCTCGACTGAGGTTTCCTAAGTCTTTAACTTTTTGGAGTAAAGCCTCACCAGTTAGAGGATTTCCTTTTTTCTGTGCCATCAACTGGAACTCTTAATTATTTAGTTTCACTTTTCTACTTTAGCGGTTTTTTATCCCCAAGTGCAATAGAATTATTGGCTCAAGGATAAGCAACCTTTAATAACTATATTACATCTGTTTGAATAAATCAATCATTGCTAATTCTTTTTTGAAAACAATCAAAATCTAGGTCATAATCAACAAGGGATTCCTTTCTTAGCACGGAGAACAGTTTCGACATTCCTATTAACTTCCCTGACGGAGAGTCTTCATTGGTAATGACGTAAAATTCCCTGAAAAAGCAAAAAGCTACTCTCTCCGAACTAACTGAATCAATCAATGATAGGGTAATAGTATGTATGGGTCAGCTAAACGTCGCGATCGCTGTTTAGTTACTCTCATTTTTATTAATTCCCAAACATGAAATTAACGACTCGTGGACACTACAGCGTTAAAGCTCTCCTTGATTTAAGTTTACAATCCCGTCTCACTCCCACTTCAGTGAAAGCCATTGCTTCTCGTCAGGGAATCCCCCCCGCTTATTTAGAAAAACTTTTGATGGCGATGCGAAAAGGGGGCTTAGTCAAATCAGTGCGGGGAGCCCAAGGAGGCTATCGACTAGCAAGAGAACCCCGAGAAATTTTTTTAGGACAAATTTTAGAAGCGGTGGGAGAAACCATTGAACCGCTACCGCGTCATCGTCCCAATGTTGAGCAAGCAGAAGACTGGGTAACTTATAGTTTATGGCGACAATTGGATCAGAAATTAAAAGAAACCCTTTATAATATTAGTCTGGCTGATCTTTATTATGATGCTCGTAGTTGGCAAGCCGCACAAGGAGAAGAAACCAATTTTATTATTTAACGGATAATGATTAATTCTGCGATGGTAGCGTTATTAATCGCGGCTTTCCTTGATTATTTAATCGCTGATCCCCCAAGCCTTCCTCATCCTGTCCAAGGAATGGGAACCATTATTTCCTTTGTTAGTAAAACGGTGACAGATTTCACTAAGAATTCTTTCTTTCGTCGGATAGCCGGGGTAGGATTAGGAATGGGATTAATAATCGGGAGTGGCGGCTTAGGATGGGGGCTAGTTTATTTTAGTAAACAATTTTCCATGGGGTTGGGATTTACCATAGAAGTCATTCTTTTAGCAAGTTGTTTTGCGGGTCGCAGTTTACATCAAGCCGCGATCGCGGTTTTAACCCCTTTAAAGAATAATGAAATCGAAACCGCCCGTAACCAACTCAGTTATTATGTGGGAAGAGATACGGAACATTTATCTCCCCCAGAGATATTAAGAGCGGTATTAGAAACCATTGCAGAAAATACCACCGATGGCGTTACTGCGCCTCTATTTTATGCCATTGTGGGGTTATTAATTCCCCCTGTTGGGATGGTTCCTTTTGCCCTTGCGTATAAAGCCGCTAGCACCCTTGATTCGATGATTGGGTATCAACGAGAACCCTTCACTGATATTGGCTGGTTTAGTGCCAAATTTGAAGATATTTTAACTTGGCTTCCTTGTCGTCTAACGGTGTTAAGCATTGGCTTAATTGGCAGAAAACCCCTCCAAGTATGGCAAGTAGGAAAACGAGATGCCACCGAAGACCCTAGTCCCAACGCCGGCTGGAGTGAATGCGCTTATGCGGTAGTTTTAGGCGTACAATTAGGGGGAGAAAATACCTATCAAGGGTTCGTGAAAAAGAAACCCTTGTTAGGAAATCCTGATTTCCCCATTACAGAAGAAACCATTGAACGGGCTTTAGGCTTAACCCGCACTTGCTTTTTAAGTTGGCTGATCTTAGGAGTGGCTGGGAGTGGATTGATTAGCTGAGGAAAATTCCTTGCCAAAACTTTGCCATGCTTGCGCCACAATAGCACTAAGCCATCGTCTTTGGGCTGGCTCTAACCAATGATCATCCGCTAGCACTTGGGCGGTGAGTTCATCGAGAGTTTGCCCTTGGGCGCGGGCGATTTGAACCACGCCAGCGATCGCGGCGGCGATGAGTTCTTCATCCACTGGGTTCTGTTTGAGAGCTTCTATTTCTTCGAGGGTCGCTGGGATGGGATAATTCATTGCTGATTTCCTGGACATAAGTTGATTAAAGAAATGATAAAAATGTAAACTTTTGTTAAATGATTTTAATGTTAAGTATAAAAAGTTTAGCGTACTTTGGCAAAATTTGACTTTGTCAGTTTTAAAAACTTACTCTTATGGGATTAATCATCATGGAAGAAATTCTCTATATTGAAGTGCCCGTTAGTGATTCGGCATTAGTTTACCAGTGGTTAAAGCAACAGTGGGAAGTTGGGAGTAATCAGAAAAAACTCACTCGTCAAGGCTTAAGGTTACAGTTTGTTAATACCGCCGGAGAACTCTCAATTTTTATTTGGTCAGTTCAAAATACCACTTATCTAAAAGTCTTTCGCTGGGGGAAGTTTCCCGCTTCCTTTGCCCGCCGAATTGCCCAAAATCTTAAGTCTTCTCTAGAACAAGCCTTTCCCCCCAGCTATCCCGAACCGCCAAACATTGATCTCTCTCAAGAGTCCATTTTTTCGGCTTTAGCCCCCTATTACCCAAAAACTGTTCATTTCTTCCAAAAAATTCCTAATGGGGAGTCGGCCCTCAAGCGCGTGTATTGGTGGGAACAACGCTGGCGAAAAGAAGTGCGTCATCCCCAACAGCCCAAAACTGTCGTTAAACAAACGACGACTGAACCTAATCGGGATCCTGACTATGATTTAATTTATGTGGGCGGTGCTTTGGGAGTGATTCATGCGGCGGTTATGGCGCAGCGAGGCTATCGGGTTTTATTATTAGAACGTCTCCCCTTTGGGCGGATGAATCGGGAGTGGAATATTTCTCGTCAGGAGTTTCAGGCGTTAATTGATCTGGGGTTATTTACCCAAGCCGAATTTGAAGCCGTTATCGCTAGAGAATATATTGATGGGTATAATAAGTTTTTTGATGGCAATAACCCCCCTCATTTGAAAGGGGAGGTTTTACATACCCCCACCGTTTTAAATATTGCTCTCGATTCGGAGAAGGTGTTACAAGTGTGTGGGGAAAAATTACGAGAGGCGGGGGGCGAAATTTGGGATGAAACCGAATTTGTCGAAGCTAATATTAGTAAAACGGCGGTCACTGTTGAGGGCAAACATTTACCAACGCAGACAACTAACAAAGCTGTGGGAAGACTCCTCATCGATGCCATGGGATCGGCTTCTCCCATTGCTTGGCAACTGAACGGCGATCGCGCTTTTGATAGTGTTTGTCCAACGGTAGGAGCAACGATTAAACGGGGCTTCCCAGAGGGAGTCTGGGATTCTAACTATGGGGATGTTTTAAACTCTCATGGCGATATTTCCCGTGGGCGGCAACTGATTTGGGAATTATTCCCCGCTGCCGAAGATGAATTGACCATTTATTTATTCCATTACCATGAAGTGCATCCTGAGAATCCTGGGTCTTTATTAGAAATGTATGAAGACTTCTTTACAATTCTTCCCGAGTATCGACGCTGCGATCTGGAACAATTGGAATGGAAAAAGGCTACTTTTGGTTATATTCCAGGCCATTTTAGTGTCGGGAAGCGCGATCGCGCTGTGGCCAAGGATCGCCTTCTCGCCCTCGGGGATGCGGCTTCTCTCCAATCTCCCCTTGTCTTCACTGGATTTGGCTCTCTCATCCGTAATTTAGAGCGTCTAACCAATCTTCTCGATACCGCCCTCAAACATGATTTATTAGAGGTAAAAGACTTAAACCAAGTACGTGCCTATCAAAGTAATGTTGCTGTCACTTGGCTATTTTCTAAAGGAATGATGGTTCCTACAGGAAAAACCCTTCCTCCGCAACGCATTAATGCCATGTTAAACACCTTTTTTGGTTTACTGGCTAATGAACCTCCCATTGTCGCCGAAACCTTTATTAAAGATCGCGCCAATTGGATATTATTTAATCGTCTCGCCCTCAAAGCGGCGGGGATGAATCCTGCACTCATTGGCTGGATTTGGGAACAAGCGGGAACAAAAGACTTTATTCGCTGGGTGGGAAGCTATCTCAGCTTTACCCGAGATGCTTTGATTAGTTTTCTCTTTCGAGAGTGGTTTCCCCAGTGGCTTCAAAAGAATCAATCTTGGCTAGAAAAACGCTTTCCTAAACTTTGGTTACAGGGATTGAGTTTTAGTTATGCTATTACCACAGGCATGGGGAAAAATAAAAGCAGCTTCTAGATCACTGTTTTCCATAGCGTTTGGCAATCTGGCGAATCATGCCATTGCCGATCGCGCCCAACATTAAAATGCCAATTGCTGGCGTAAACACAGGTTCCCAGAGCTTATACCATAAATCTAAGCCTAACGGAACATCTGCTGAACGTCCCACTAAAGCAATGGCAAACCAGAAAAAACTGGCTAATACCAAAAATAAATCAGCCATTAAAGCGCGATCGAGCCACAATAAAAATTTTTCCTTCATCATTTAAACAATTTGGTGAATTTTCAAGAAATTAGTCCCTTTTGCTCGTTGGATGGGCGAACCCCCGAGAATTAATATTTTATCTCCTGAGGAGACTAACTCCCGTTCTAATAAACAAGACTCCATTTCCGTAATTAAGGGTTCTAATCCTTGCTCTTTTGGCTGTAATAATAAAGGAGTTACGCCCCAAACTAAATTGAGCCGATGATACACTTCAATATCAGGAGTAAAGGCAACAATGGGTGCTTTCGGACGCTCATCCGAGGCAATACGGGCGGTAAATCCTGTGGTCGTAAAACAAGCAATACATCGCAATTCCATCATCTGATCAATGCGACTGAGAGATTCACTTAAAGCATGAGTTTCTGTATTTTCTGCTGGGGGATGATTGGTAAATTCAATGTCTGGTTCGATTTCTTCTGCAATCCGAGCCATAATTTCGATAGCTTGCACGGGATACTCCCCCACTGCTGATTCTCCTGATAGCATCACCGCATCTGTCCCATCAATAATGGCGTTAGCAACATCAGAGGCTTCAGCACGAGTGGGGCGAGGAGAATGAATCATACTTTCTAACATCTGCGTGGCGGTAATCACAGGAATCCCTTTTTGATTACAAGTGGCGATAATTCTCTTTTGTAAGAGGGGAACTTTTTCGGGACGCATTTCTACCCCAAGATCCCCTCGCGCTACCATTAAGCCATCACATTCGGCAACTAAGCCATCGAGATGCTCGACAGCTTGGGGTTTTTCAATTTTAGCAATGACGGGAATATTAGCCCCTCGCTGGTGCAAAAATTTCTTAAGATGGCGGATATCTTCTACTTCCCGAACAAAACTTAAACACACCCAGTCAATTTCTTGTTCAATGCCAAATTCTAAGTCTTGTTGATCTTTTTCCGTTAAAGAGGGCAAACTTAATATTAAGTTAGGGAAATTAACCCCTTTGCGATTTTTGAGAAGGCCACCACTAACCACTCGACAGTATAGTTTGGCATTTTCAATGCTTTCTACTTCTAATTCTAAAAGTCCGTCATCTAACAAAACTTGCGCCCCGGGCTTGGCTTCTTCAGCCAGATTAGGATAGTCAATGGGAATCACGTTGGGAGTATCGCTGGTTTCTAGGTTGGGGGTGAGAATAACGGTTTCTCCTGTTTTTAAGGTCATTTCTCCGTGAGGCAACCAACCCACCCGAATTTTTGGCCCCTGCAAGTCTTGTAAAAGCGTGATCGGGTTATCTAATTCTTCGGAGACTTTCCGCAGTCTGGCAATAACCGCGGCTTGATCATCATAACTGCCATGAGAAAAGTTCAGACGGGCGACATTCATCCCTGCTTTCACTAATTCCCGAATGACCTCTTCTGATTGGCTAGCCGGACCAATGGTGGCGACAATTTTAGTGCGATGGGGAAAGGGGTTGGCTGACATAATTCCTCTCTAGTTATTAGTTATTGGTTATTGGTTCACAAAAGATAAAGGAGGGGTTAACCTAGGGGTAATTAGTCGCGATCGCGCGATTTCTTTAGAAAATTAACTTGCATACCACAAAAACCTAATATTGCCCACCCTTTTTCACTCTCTCTGCTTAGGGCTTTACAAAAATTTATATTTTCTTCGGGGAATTGTCAAGGGGGGTGCTTTCGCGTTAGCTACGAGGGAATAGGCTTTTTAAGGGGGAATTTTGAAAATTGCTTCTATTTCCCACTCTATTAAGTTCAGCTTATTATAGAAAAACTCCCTTCCTCTTGTCAAGCCCTTCTGTTTCCCATTCCTTCGTGGCGTATTAAGATATGTTAAGGATTGGGAGATAAGAAATTCTGATATATTTATTTTTTTAGTTGAGTATTTTTAATTAATAAAAATATTTTCAGGCAGGCTAGATGTTTGCGGTCAGGCTTCTTAATGAAACCACAGCTTAACATCCTTTATTTATAATCTTAGCATAAAATTCACCCTTTAAGTTAGTCATTGGTTATTCGTTATTCATTCACTGGTTTACAAAGGACAAATAACAAATTAATAAGAAAACCCAAGCAGACTTTGTACTTTTTCTATAATAAAAGCAGAAAAAGAAAGAGGGAGAAACCATGATTAATACTTTACAAAAACCGCAATCACCAAGCAATAAAGAAACAGCTCTGATCCTTTGGTATAACCAAGTAACTCATCAAGATGTCGGGGTGGTTGGTGGAAAAAATGCCTCTTTAGGAGAGATGATTCAGCAATTAAAACCGCAAGGGGTTAATGTTCCAGATGGGTTTGCCACCACTGCTTATGCGTTTCGAAATTTTATTGCCGAAGCGGGGTTAGAAGAAAAGCTAAGAAATCTCTTTTCCCAGATGGATATTAATGATGTAAATAGTTTACAGAAAACGGGAAAAAAAGCGCGATCGCTGATTTTAAATACCCCTTTTCCCGACTCTCTAAAAATAGCAATTACCGAGGCTTACGAAGAACTTTGTGAACGGTACGGGGATGAAACCGATGTGGCGGTTCGTTCCAGTGCTACCGCCGAAGACTTGCCAGAAGCCAGTTTTGCAGGGCAACAGGAAACCTATCTCAATATTCATGGGGTAAGTGCAGTTCTCGAAGCCTGTCATAAATGTTTTGCCTCTCTGTTTACAAATCGGGCGATTTCCTATCGGGAAAATAAAGGCTTTGATCACCTCGCGATCGCGCTTTCTGTGGGAGTACAAAAAATGGTGCGGTCAGATTTAGCAAGTGCCGGGGTCATGTTCTCCATTGATACAGAAACGGGGTTTAAAAATGCTGCCTTAATTACCGCTGCTTATGGATTAGGGGAAAATGTCGTGCAAGGGGCAGTGAACCCTGATGAATATCTGGTGTTTAAGCCCACCCTAAAAGAAGGCTATCAACCGATTTTAGATAAACGCCTTGGTACTAAGAGCCTGAAAATGATTTATGATACGGGAGGATCCAAGCAAACTCATAATGTTGCCGTTTCGGCGCGCGATCGCGCTCAATTTTGCCTCCAAGACGACGAAATCCTGCAACTGGCCCACTGGACAGTGACGATTGAAGATCACTATTCCCAGTTACAGGGAAAACCGATTCCCATGGACATTGAATGGGCAAAAGATGGTCTGACAGGAGAACTTTTTATTGTCCAGGCCCGCCCTGAAACCGTCCAATCGCAGAAAGTTGGGAATATTCTGCAAACCTACGAACTCCAAGACCATAGTAGTATTCTCGCCACAGGGCGCAGTGTTGGTTCTACCATTGGACAAGGAAAAGCCCGAGTAATTATTGAGGCAAAAAATATTGACCGTTTTCAACCTGGAGAAGTGCTTGTCACCAAACGGACCGATCCCGACTGGGAACCAATTATGAAGCAAGCCCGCGCGATCGTCACTGATCAAGGGGGAAGAACCTGTCACGCCGCCATTATCGCCCGAGAAATGGGAATTCCTGCGATTGTCGGCTGTGGCGATGCGACGAAGCTAATTCAATCCGGACAAGACGTAACCGTTTGTTGCAGCGAAGGAGAAGAAGGAAAGGTTTATGAGGGCTTACTCCCCTTCCAAGTGCAAGAAAATTCCTTAGATGACTTACCGCGCACTCGCACCCAAATTTTGATGAACATTGGCAACCCGGATCAAGCCTTCTCCTTAGCCAGTATTCCCGCCGCTGGTGTAGGATTAGCCCGTCTAGAGTTTATCATCACCAATCATATTAAAGCCCATCCCCTTGCCCTTCTCTACTTTGATCAACTCGAAGATGAACGAGTGCAAGATCAAATTAACGAACTCACCCGTGGCTATGATTACAAGCCAGACTTCTTCGTGGGTCAATTAGCGCGAGGGGTCGGGATGATTGCGGCGGCTTTCTATCCCAAACCTGTGATTGTGCGGATGTCGGACTTTAAAACCAATGAATATGCCAACCTTCTTGGCGGTAGCCAATTTGAACCACAAGAAGAAAACCCCATGTTAGGCTGGCGTGGTGCATCCCGCTACTGCGATCCCAATTATCGAGAAGCCTTTGCTTTAGAATGTAAGGCGCTGAAAAAAGTTCGGGATGAAATGGGCTTAACTAACGTCATTCCCATGATCCCCTTCTGTCGTACCCCCTCCCAAGGACGGAATGTTCTTGCAGAAATGGCAAAAAATGGCTTAGAACAAGGGGTTAATGGCTTAGAAGTCTATGTCATGTGTGAGTTACCGAGTAATGTGATCTTAGCTGATGAATTCAGTGAGGTATTTGATGGTTTCTCCATTGGTTCTAATGATTTAACCCAATTAACGTTAGGATTAGATCGAGATTCAGGATTAGTGGCTCATCTCTTTGATGAACGGGATGAAGCAGTGAAACGAATGGTCAAACTTGCCATTGAAACGGCCCAGAAAAAAGGACGAAAAATTGGCATTTGTGGTCAAGCCCCGAGTGATTATCCTGAATTTGCTGAGTTTCTTGTGGAAGCGGGAATTGATTCGATGAGTTTGAATCCTGATTCAGTTGTACAAACTATTTTAAATATTGCGGAGGTGGAAAAACGAGTCTAATTGCCAATTTAAATTGTATAGCAATCTGATCTCATTTGTAAAAAGTCCCCCCTAAATCCCCCCTAACCCCCCTTTGTAAGG
>JBKHER010000032.1:0-12981 GCA_046540715.1 Halothece sp. | reverse complement strand
AATAACCAATAACTAAATTTGACAATTTTCAGCGCGATCGATATTTTTTAACGTCATCCTCGGACAAGTTCGCTTGCACAGTCCCGTTAACACATTCCCAGGGCCGACTTCTGCTAACTCCGACACTCCTTCCTCAGCGAGTTGGATTAGAGTTTCTTGCCAGCGAACTGTGCTGGTCATTTGTTTCATTAAGCGGGATTTTAATTCTGTTGCATCGGTACTAGGAATGGGATCAACATTCGATAAAACCGGGATTAATGCGTCGCCAAAGGAAACCTCATCTAAGAGTTGCTGAAAATCTTGGGCAACCCCTTCCATCAGTGGGGAATGAAACGCCCCTGAGACTTTGAGCGGAACCGCCCTTTTTGCGTTCACTTCTGATACTACCGAATCAACGGCTTCGGGAGTCCCTGAAATAACCACTTGTTGGGAGCTATTATCATTGGCTAAGACCGCATCACTGGTTCGAGCAAGGGTTTCTTCAAGTTGAGCGCGATCGAACTTCATCAGGGCAACCATTTTACCACCAGCAGCAGTATCCATGAGTTTTGCCCGTTGTTGCACTAATCTTAAGCCAGCATCAAAACTAAACACACGCGCCGCATATAAAGCACTGTATTCTCCTAAACTATGACCGGCGACATATTGAGGAAGATAGCCGCCTTCGTCAATCAAAATGTCAGTAAGGATAGATTCCACCACATAGAGACAGGGTTGGGTATAGAGGGTACGAGACAGATTTTCTTCATCTTGGCGACAAGTGTCTAACACTGACCAACCCAAAATTTCTTCAGCTTGTTTAAATCTTTCTTGACCGATCGCGCTTTCGGCTAAATCGGTTTCCATTCCGACAGTTTGTGAACCTTGTCCTGGAAAAACAAAGGCAAGTTTACTCATTTTTGATCTTCTTATCCTCTTCTTTGGTGATTAATTTGCCATTGTACGATCGCGGCTCCCCAAGTTAATCCCGCCCCAAAGCCTGACATCGCAATAATTTCATCAGCATGAAGTTTTCCCCCTCGCATGGCTTCATCTAGGGCTAAGGGAATCGAAGCAGCAGAGGTATTGCCATAACTGGCTAAATTACTAATGACGCGATCGCGCGGCAGATTTAAACGTTGCGCCACCGCATCCATAATCCGTTGATTTGCCTGATGCAGTAATAACCAATCCACATCCTCAGAGGTTAATTCCGCCCGAAATAGAGCCTTAGAAATCACCTCCGGCACTTTTTCTACGGCAAAGCGATAAACCTCTCGGCCCTTCATCGCGATCGGGCGATAATTTCCCAGACTAACTTGGGTTTGATCAACTAAAGTTTTTGTTTCTCCTTGATGAGCTAAATTCAGGGTATGGCTCAACTGAGCATCACTGCACAACTCAAACCCCAACAAGCGATCGCGCTCTGGGGTTGTCGCCTCAATCACCACCGCACCTGCACCATCCCCAAATAAAATACAACTGCTGCGATCCGACCAATCCACCCAACGGGACAATAAATCGGCTCCCACCAGTAACACCTTGCGATAAACCCCAGTGCGAATAAACTGCGTAGCATTAACCAAACCAAACACAAATCCCGAACAAGCCGCGGTTAAATCAAACCCCACCGCCTGAGTTGCCCCCACAGCGGTTTGAATACTGACGGCACTGCCAAACAAATCATCAGGAGTGGAAGTCGCTAAAATCACCAAATCAATCTCTTGAGGATCAACTTGCGCCATTTCCAGAGCCTTGAGAGCCGCCTGAGTGCCTAAACTAACCACTGATTCTTCGGGAGTTGCCACCGAACGTTCCTTAATCCCCGTCCGACTTGTAATCCACTCATCCGAGGTTTCTACCATCTTGCTCAAATCCTGATTGGTGAGCTTAACTGACGGGGCAGCCGAACCCGTGCCTGTAATCGCCATTCCTGCTGAATACAAGTTTTTCCTCCTTTAACTTTGTGGCGGTTGACTACTCACGGTCGAATCAGCAGGAATATCTTTTGAGCCTGCGGTATAGGAACGCAAACGAGTCAGCACCTGCTCATCCACTGCATCTTTTGCCAAACGAATGGCATTATAAATAGACGGTGCTTGGGAACTGCCATGACTAATAATGCAGATACCATCGACTCCCAGTAATAAACCACCGCCATGTTCGGCGTGATCCACCCGTTGTTTAATTCGCTTTAAGTTCGGTTTCAGTAGTGCCGTTCCCAATTGCCCATTTAATCCTTGAGGGAGTTCTTCTTTGAGGATATCGAGTAAGACTTCTCCCACCGCTTCAGCAAACTTCAGAACCACATTGCCCACAAAACCATCGCAAACAATGACATCAAAATTGCCAGATAGGACATCTCGCCCTTCTGCATTCCCCACAAAGGGAATTTGAGCATTGGCTTCCAGTAGCTGATAGGCTCGTATGGCGGCTTCATTTCCTTTCGAGGATTCTTCTCCGATATTCAATAACCCCACTTTCGGATCACTATTGCCAAGAACATATTTACTATAAACCGTTCCCATCAAACCAAATTGTTCTAAATGCTTGGCGCGACAATCGACGATTGCTCCGACATCCAAAATAATCACGGGCTTGTTTGGAATTTGGGTGGGAAAAATTGCACCAATGGCTGGACGATCAATGCCTTTTAAGCGTCCTAACCGCAACAGAGCCGCTGCCATCCCTGCACCAGAATGTCCAGCAGAGACCACGGCTTCGGCGCGTTCTGATTTTACCATATCCATAGCCACATTAATCGAGGCTTTACGTTTTCGTTTTAATCCCACCATTGGCTCTTCAGTCATTTCGATTACTCCCTCAGAGGGGACAACCTCTAAATGATCTTGGCTACTACTACCCAAGCGTTCCAGATGCGGGTTAATTTGTTCTGGATCACCAACTAAAAGCACATCCACCTCTAGTTCTTCCGTGGCTCGGATAGCTCCAGTAATAATTTCGCCGGGAGCATGATCCCCTCCCATAGCGTCAACGGCAATTTTCGCGCGAGTCGATCCCATAAATCTAAATAAATCTTAAACTATGTGTTGAGGCTTGGCGACAAACCCCTGTGGGTAAATTTTAAGTCTAAACAGTTAAATTTTAAGCTAAAAAAAAGCTAGAGTGTCTTCTTAAGATAGATTACAGGTTATCGCGTCAACTGACCAGTCGTATTTTGGCAATCGTTTTCATTGTAATGTTTTATCTTTTCAGCTTAATCCTTGCAGGCTTTTTTGCACCAGCACAGACAGTTTCCCCCGCCCAACCTTTAAATTGGGAGGATTTACCCCTATTTGCCCTTCCTCATTCTCCAGAAGAAGAAATTGAGCGCCATACTGGAGATTATTTAGAGAGCCTATCCTCTTCGCAAGGGGTATTATTGGTTTCCGACTGGTGGACATTTGCCGAAAACCGTCCAGAAGTTCCCCATGCTAGTGCTTCTCTGACCAAAATTGCTACGACTTTAGCAGCGGTAGAAAGTTATGGGGTGGAACATCGCTTTGAAACCGTGGTGAAAAAACGGGGAGAGATTCGAGAAGGAAAATTAGAAGGAGATTTAATTATTGAGGGGGGCGGTGATCCTTTTTTTGTCTGGGAAGACGCGATCGCGCTTGGAAATGCTCTCAACGAGTTGGGAATTGAGGAAGTAACAGGAGATTTAATTGTCACGGGAGATTTCTTTATGAATTATGAAGACAATATTTCCACCGCCGCCGATTTCCTACAACAGGCGTTTACTTCTCAATCTTGGTCATCTTCCATCGAACGACAATATGAAAAAATGCAAGAAGAAACATCGCGCCCACAGCTAGAAATTCTCGGGGAAACCATCGTCACCGAATCAACTGAGAAGACAGATATTTTACTCCGTCGCCACTCTTTGTCGTTAGCAGAGATTTTGAGAGAAATGAATACCTATAGTAATAATGCGATGTCGGAGTTGATTGCAAAACCTCTCGGCGGCGGCGAGGGAGTTCGAGAAATGGTTTTAGAAGTAACTGCTCTTCCCCCAGAAGAAATCCAACTCATTAATGCTTCTGGATTAGGAATCGAAAATCAGATGTCTCCTCGGGCTGTGGTGAAAATGTTACGTCATTTAGAGGAGCGCATGGCAGAGAAAGGAAAAACCTTGGCTGATCTATTTCCTGTAACAGGGGAAGATAGAGGAACCGTGCGCGATCGCGCTCTCCCGAAAGGAATCCCTGTCAAAACTGGCAGTCTTGCCACAGTTAGCACCTTAGCTGGGGTGATTCCCACAGAAACTCATGGCTCAGTGTATTTTGTCATTATGAATCAAGACGGGAGTCTTAATGAATTTCGGCAACAGCAAAATGAATTACTACAAGCCTTAGCTCAAGAGTGGCAACTATTACCATTAGAAACAAGTTCTAGCCAAACATTAGGTTATTCTGAACGCAATATTTTGATGAATAACAAATTAAAGCAATGACTGAAAAATGCCATGATCTGGGCAAAGGCAATGTGAAATCCTCTCAACCTTCTGCGGTTGCCAAGTAAAGGTTTGAAAATTCCTCCTTGTGAAGATTGGAGGAAGGGCAACGTGACGGTTACACTAGGGGATGGAAAGAGAGTTGGCGAGGTAGTTGCAGATTCCTAACCAAGGAATTTGAGGAAAGTCCGGGCTTCCAAAGACCAGACTGCTGGGTAACGCCCAGTGCGGGTGACCGTGAGGAAAGTGCCACAGAAACATACCGCCAAGGAGGCTTAAATCTCTTTGGTAAGGGTGCAAAGGTGCGGTAAGAGCGCACCAGCAGTATCGAGAGGTACTGGCTCGGTAAACCCCAGTTGGAAGCAAGGTCGAGGGAAACTAGGGTTGGTCTTTTACCGGTTTCCGTTTTGGGAGTACCGCTTGAGGCTTCTGGTAACAGGAGTCCCAGATAGATAACTATCCTCAAGCATTTGTCTTGAGAACAGAACCCGGCTTATGTCCAACTCTCTTTCTATTCCTCCCATTTGATGGGAGAATTTGCTGAAAACCAACCGTTATTAAACCAGTGTGATAGAAAAAAAATGAGGGGAGAAAGCTCTTCCGGATTAGCGATCAAAACCCAACCGCCGCGTTCGGGAAAACGATCAGGGGGATCCCGTCGCATTCGGGAATTAAACAAATTAGTTGAGCGTTTAGGATTAACCGACACCACTACCGTTGATTGGAAATTGTTGGATTTAGCTTTGACTCATCCCAGTGCGTCTAGTTTGGCAAATTACCAACAATTAGAGTTTGTCGGAGATGCTGTGGTTCGGCTAGCAGCTTCGGAATTACTTTTAGAAACTTATCCCGAAGCTCCTGTGGGAGACTTTGCCGCGATTCGCTCAATTTTAGTCAGTGACCGTGTTCTGGCGGAATTTGCCGAAAGTTACGGCTTCGATCAATTTCTCTTGATGGCAGGGAGTGCTGCCAAAAATAAGGCGGGAGCGCGATCGCGCTTGGCTGATGCCTTTGAGGCAGTATTAGGGGCTTTATACCTCAGTACCCATTCCATGGGGTTAGTCCGTCCCTGGTTAGATCCCATCTTAAAAGAAAAAGCGGATCAAATTCGACAAGATCCCGCCCGTCAAAATTATAAAGATGCTCTCCAAGAATGGACGCAAGCTCATTATAAAGTTTTGCCACATTATCAAGTGGAAGAGACAGGACAGGGGTATGATGATCCTGAACGGTTTACCGCTTATGTCTGGCTCAAAGATCACTTTTTAAGTCAGGGAAAAGGGCGTTCTAAAAAGGCAGCTCAACAAGCGGCAGCCCAAGCAGCTTATCAACAGTTAACTTTAACATGAATCGTCCTCACACCACAGTCGTTCTCGCCATGAGTGCTGATGGCAAAATTGCAGACGTAGCGCGATCGGCGGCAGGATTTTCTTCCGCAATTGATCGCGCTCATCTCGAAAGACAAGTTGGAATTGCTGATGCCGTTTTATTCGGCGCGGGAACTTTACGCGCTCACGGGAGTGCTATGTCTATTGGCAATTCCGACTTAATTTCCCTTCGTCGAGAAAAACAAAAGCCCGATCAACCAATCCAAATTGTTTGTACGCGATCGGGCCTTATTCCTGCTGATATTCGTTTTTTTCAGCAAAAAATTCCCCGTTGGTTACTTACCACCCCAAAAGGGGCAACCCCTTGGCAAAATAAAGCCCAAAATGGGTTTGATGAAATTATAATTCCTGACAACTCAGAAGGAGAAATTGACTGGCAAAAAGCTCTAAAAACTCTTAAACACAAAGGAGTCGAACACTTAGCCGTATTAGGAGGAGGCGAACTCATCGCTGATCTTTTTGAAAGCCAACTTCTTGATGAATTATGGTTAACGGTTTGCCCAATTCTCTTAGGGGGAAAAAATGCTCCAACTCCCATTGAAGGCAACGGCTTAAGTTTAGAAAATGCACAAAAATTAAATTTGCTCTCTGTAGAAAATATTGAACAAGAAGTATTTCTACATTATCAAATCAATCCTGAACCATAACCTTTAAAGATTGCGACCATAAACTTCATCAGCATAGCGATTCCACTGCTGTTGTGTCCAAAGGTGTTTATTCATCGTTGCTGATTGAATTTTACGCATAAAAGGACGACGTTGTTTTTCATACGCTTGGAAAATTTGCTTAATTGCCTCTGCTTCCTCTAAAGAATGATTTTGGAATAATTTCGTTAATTGTTGAACCATCATCAAAGCATCTTCAAAACCTTGATTAGTTCCTTGGGCAGCAAAAGGAGGCATACCATGAGCAGCATCTCCAATTAAGACCACTCGTCCGCAACTCCAAAACGTATCTTCATCAACTGAAATATCTACTGGGTGAATATAATAGGGGCGTGTAATTAATTGTTTTTGATCTGATAAACGAAGAACTTGCAAAAAAACGTCTGGATAGCCAACAGTCGCTAATTTTTCTTGAGCAGTATTTATCAAGTCTTGTGGGGATAGATTTAGGATGGAATTCAGTTCAAGAGGAAGATGAAGGAGATACCCCAACGTATTATTCCCCTTATTCAGCAATGTCATTCCTGCGTAATTCATTGGGGAAGAATGCTCTTGATTAACTTCCGGTGCTAGTGTGACAACGCGAGCATTTTTAAAATAATGCGTTTCTAAGGTGTTAATAATTTCATCAGGAATATTTTCAACAGCCAAACACCCCATCGCTGCATAACCTGAATATTGAGGTTTAGCCCAATATTCTAGAGGGGTATTTTGATACAATACTTGGCGAACTGTAGAATTAATCCCATCAGCGGCAATGACAATTTTTGCTTGCAGAGAAGATTTAATTTCTTCATCACTATTACTACCATTTATTGCTTGATTGTCTGAAGTTGCTGAATCGTTCCAATGGGCAAACGGATTATTGGGAACTGCTTGATTAGAAATACAATCTACCCAGACAAGGTCATTTTTTTCGCTTAAATTAACACAACGAGTATTAATTTGAATGTGGTCAGAAGGTAATAGGCTTCGGAGACAAGTTTGAAGATCATACCAAGAAATGGAAATTCTTCCTTCACCATATTTCTGAAACCAGTAATTAAAATCAAGAGGAATGGAAGAGGTAACTTCTCCCTTTAAATTACGGCGTTGCCAAACTGATTTCTGTGAGGGATTAGCCTCGGTATTACTTGCTGATTTCAGTTGCTGATAAGCCTTGGGATCAATGGACTTAATGGCTTTTAAACCATTGGGTAATAAATCCACGACTTGTCCTGCTTTACGAAAGCTACGAGTTTGATCAATGACTAAAAAATTTTCAATTCCTTGTTGATATAATCCTACTGCTGTTGCTAATCCAACAGGGCCGGTGCCAATAATTAAAATATCATATGGAGAATTAACTGCCATTTTTATCCACTTAGCAAAATTGTCAGTAAAGATGATTCATCAAGGTTATTAACCTGTTAATTCAGTACAAATTATTCTTCTTTTTCATAGCCAACCGCATAAGTTTGTAGAAGATTACTAATTTGTTGAACTACTTCATTTCCTCCTTTATCGGTTCCTAAAGCCTGCCGATATGCTAACACTTTATTACTGCTAACATGATGGGAAATTGCCTCCCTAACTCGCTGATTAACTAACCCTTTTAATTCATTTTTTGCTCGCTCTTTTTGATAGTTTGCTCCCTCTTCAGTGGTAGCATATAAAGGGGGTAAGCGATTCAAGGCATAAGCCGTAATATCGCCAATGTCAATTGATTCATCGCTTGCCATTTCCACTTCTGAAATTAGGGTGAGAGCTTCACTTAAAACTAATTCCTCCATAACATTAATAAACTGCTTCCGATGACTTGCCACGACTTTTCCATTCAGTAAAGCCGACATCAGTTGATCTAGTGCCGTGTATTCTTCAGGAGACAATTCTTCGGCGGTTTCACAAATGCGGCTAATCTCTGCTTCCATAACGGGGGTGAGATGCCCGTCTTCTAGAGCTTGATTGACAATACTTTTAATACTCATTTTCTCTTATTGAATTTCTCCAGAACGCCACGGGGCTGGATCAACAGACTTCCCGTTAACATATAATCCCCAATGTAAATGGGGTCCGGTTGATATCCCTGTTGTCCCTACTGTACCAATTTGTTCGCCAGCGGTAATCTGCTGCCCCTCTTTAACCTTAATTTCGTGAAGATGTAAAAAGATAGTGAGGATTCCCTGACCATGATCGATTCCAACTGTGTTGCCGTGAACACGGAAGCCCTCGTTTTCTCTCCCCACTAAGACAACTTCCCCATCTGCTGGTGCAATGATCGGTGATCCAGTTGGGGCGGCATAATCTACCCCTTTGTGATAATAATTTTCGGCAAATTCACCATTGTAGTAACGACGCACTCCAAACACAGTAGAAACTGACCCACTACTGGGGCGCAGAAATGCCCCATCCCATTTTTTTTCGGGACTAACAATTTCTTTAAATTCTGCTACACGCTCTAATTCTAATTCCGTTGCGCTGACACCCCCACCACTGAAGTTAATGCGTTGAGTAGAAAAAGCGCGATCGCGCAACCAAACGGCAAAATTCCGAGTCGTGGTTTCTCCTTCAATAGTTAAAGGGATTCTCCCCGAATTATCTAAAGGAGTCGTGGGAATTAAGGTGCGATACTGATTATCTCCTAGGGGAAATACAGGATAAGTCTCTTCTCCCCAACTCACCTCCGGCTTTTCCTCCCCGGGATTGGTTTCCATCATCACCGAAAGCGTATCTCCCAGTTGCGGATTCTCGGGATTAATCGTTACCTCTAATGCTTTCACGGGAGAAGTAATGGCAAGTAATCCCACAAACAATCCCAAACCTTTTAAACTTAAACCCATATCAGTACGCACTTTATTATAGATTGATCAAACTTCAGGATATTTCCTGGAAGAATTAACTAAGCCTTAGGCTTCAGATATGCTATGGAATGTCGCCAAACCAAAGTCGATTGGTCATAATGGTCAATAATACAAAAACAATGCTGATCTTGCCATAGCACTCGCCCGACGATTAAATCTTCACTCAATAATTTGATTTCCACATCCTTTTCTTCTTTAATAAGATTTTGTACCATGCGGGTACTTGGTAAGCCAGTATCGAATTCAGTCATTATTACTCTCTAATTTACTATGAAAATTCACTTTACCAAATATCATGGACTCGGTAATGATTTTATTTTAATTGACAATCGCCATGATCATAACCCTTGTTTAACTCCTGAACAAGCCATAAAACTCAGCGATCGCCATTTTGGTATTGGTGCTGATGGGGTTATTTTTGCCCTTCCCCCCCAAGATCATAGCGACTATACGATGCGGATTTATAATTCCGATGGATCAGAACCCGAAATGTGCGGGAATGGGATTCGTTGTTTAGCGCAATTTCTAGGGGATCTCGAAGGGAAAGAAAACACTAACCATACCTATAAAATTGATACGCTAGCAGGGTTAATCCAACCCCAATTACAGGGAGAAGAAAACGTTAAAGTTAATATGGGGCAGCCTTACTTACTGGCAGCAGAAATTCCTACTACCTTAGCGTCTCCACAGGAAAAAGTGGTGAACCAATCCTTATCCGTTGGAGAACAAAACTGGCAAGTCACCTGTGTCAGCATGGGGAATCCTCATTGTATTACCTTTGTTGACAATGCTGAGATAATTCCTTTAGAAAAAATTGGCCCCCAGTTTGAGAATCATCCTGCTTTCCCCAAACGGACAAATACCGAATTTATTGAGATTGTTCGCCGAGATTATCTGAAAATGCGAGTTTGGGAACGGGGGGCTGGCATTACCCTTGCTTGTGGAACTGGGGCTTGTGCTTCGGTGGTTGCTGGTGTTTTAACGGGTAACAGCGATCGCGCTTCAACTGTGGAACTCCCTGGCGGCTGTTTAGAGATTGAATGGTCTGCCGATAACCAAGTTTATATGACCGGTCCGGCAACCAAAGTCTTTGAAGGCATCTATTCC
Source organism: Halothece sp. (assembly GCA_046540715.1). GTDB lineage: Bacteria > Cyanobacteriota > Cyanobacteriia > Cyanobacteriales > Rubidibacteraceae > Halothece. The sequence continues at coordinate 2,549 of JBKHER010000032.1, read as the reverse complement.
CTCTAAACACGGCGTAATAAGTTTAACCCATGAGTATCTGTTCCACAGGTATTAAATAAGCCATAGCGTTCGCTTAAAGCTTTTACCGTTGCTGTTTTTTGGGGAGTAGGACTCCAAGGAATGGTATTTTTATAAGCATAATAGGTTTCGACCCCATCAATCCCTAATTTCACCGCTTCGGGAATTAACTCTTGCCCTGGGCGGCGATAACGTTCCGGGTGGGCTAACACCACTAAGCCACCCGCTTCTTGAATGGCAGCAATCACCTTTTCCGCCTTGGCCGTGATTCCCACAGGGGCATCTCCCTGTAAATAGTTAACAATTGCAGGATGATCAGGATTAAACCCATAACCCAGAATATGAACTTCCGTATCCAACAGAAGAGAAGTAATTTCTACCCCTGTCCAAAGTTGGGGAAGGGATTTAACCTCAACATCAACTCTTTGCAGATAGCTTTGGGCAATATTATACGCATCAACCGTGTGATGATCGGTAATGGCAAGTCCTTTTAAGTTAATGGCAAGGGCTTGCTCAATAACCTCTTCTGGGGTAAGCTGTCCATCGGAACAAATTGTGTGCATATGGAAGTTATAGTGATGAGGACAACTTTCAGCATCAATAGTTTTCCAAATCTCTTTCAAGGCTAAGGTATCCGGTCCCTGTCGGCGCAAAATTTGAGGAGGAATGTCAGTTGTCAACATAATAAATCTTGAGATGGGGTTTATGGCATCCAGATGCGATTTGGGTGAATCAAATCAATCGTTAATAGTTAAGGTTATTGCGTAATATTAAGAATTGTTCTTCTTAACCATAGCAAATCTTTTTCAATTTGTTGTTCTTAGGGTAGGTATTGTTGGAGAAAAACGTTTTAGTCATTGGCGGAACCGGGCATATTGGTCAGCGCATTGCAGAAGATATTGCCACTCAAACAGAAGCAAAGGTTACTATAACGGGTCTTAATTCTTCTTTTAAGGGAAATTTTCCTTTTTTCCCGTTAAATTTGGCACAAAAAGACAAGATAACCAGCATTATTGCCGATTATGACTTGGTAGTTCATAGTGCTGGCCCCTTTCATCATCGCGATGGAACTGTTTTAAAAAGCTGTATTGAAGCGGGGGTGAATTATCTTGATGTTAGTGATCATCGCTCTTTTCATTTTAAAGCGCAACCCTACCATGAGCAAGCTCAAAATAATGGCGTGACAGCGATTTTACATACAGGGGTGTTTCCGGGGATTTCCAACTTAATGGCGCAACAAGGGGTAGAAAGCCTCGATCGCGCAGATTCTATTCACCTCTATTATCTTGTTGCAGGATCAGGCGGTGCAGGGTTAACGGTCATGCGAACTACTTTTTTAGGGATTCAATCTCCCTTTTCGGCTTGGATCGAAGGAAAATGGCAAAAAATCAGCCCTTACAGTGAACGAGAAACGATTAAATTTCCTCATTATGGAGAAGGAGGAGTTTATTGGTTTGATGTGGCTGAAACTTACACCCTTGCTAATAATTTTCCTGTAAAAACCGTCGTAACAAAATTTGGATCGCTTCCCGACTTTTATAATGACCTCACTTGGATTACCGCCCATCGGTTTCCCAAGTCAATTTTAGAAACTCCCTTTTCCCTTGAATTATTATCAAGAATTAGCTTTGTGATGGCAAAATTAACCGATTTATGGACAGGGGTAGGAATTGCAATTTGCGTCGATGTCCAAGGGGAAAAAGATGGGAAAGAGAAAACGATTCGATTGAAATTTTATCATAATCATACCGCGATCGCGGCAGGAATGGGAGCGGGGAGTGTCGCCCAATTATTACTCAATCAGGAGATTAAACAGCCTGGCGTTTGGTCAATTGAACAAGCAATTCCTACCTCCTTATTCCAGAAAACCATGAGCCAACGAGGGATTAAAATTGAAAAGTCAGAAATATCGAGCTTTGAGCGCAGTTAATCTTTGATGAGCATATAGCAATATGATCTCATTTGTAAAAAGTAACTTCATTTTAGATCCCCCCTCCTTATTAAGGGGGGAATTAAAGGGGGGTACAACTGATTTCGGATTGCTATAGACTTGAGAGAAAAAAGATGAAATAATAAAGGAAACCTCAATCTATACTCCTTCTTTTGACTCGAACCATTTATGATCAATTTTCTAAAGACTGTTTAGAAGAACTGCTTTCGGTAGCAGGAAAAGTTGAGGTGGATTTAAAAGTTGCCTCTGAAGTTAGAGAAGTTGATGTCTTTTTTATCCCTAATCCGAATCAGATAGAAACCTTAAACCAATTGGGAATTTTAGGACGAATGGGGTTAACTCCTGCACTCATTGAACCATACAGTAATCCTATTAACGCCAACGAAGTTCGCAAATGCCTAAAAAAATCTCTCGATGTGGAAGCTAATCTTCAGCGTCGCGCTAGACGGGAAGGAACACCACCAGAACCATCTCCAACTTTGTGGATTCTCTCACCGACGATTTCTGAGGCGGTATTGAGCCAATTTAACGCTAAACCCGACTTAGAAAATTGGCTTTCGGGGATTTATTTTGTTGCAGA
>JBKHER010000031.1:0-13070 GCA_046540715.1 Halothece sp. | reverse complement strand
CTATGAAAAGTCTTCTAACTCGGCAGGATAGAGAGATAACGTTTCTGCGCGATCGCCGCGTCTTACTTTAAATGTCAGTTTTTGACCAACATTACTATTTTCCACAACACGCTGTAATTGTTCCCCACTGGTAATGCGAGTTCCATCAATTTCAGTAATGACATCCCCGCGTCTTAAGCCCGATCGCGCTGCGGGGGTATCTCCTTGAACTTGCATCACTAACACCCCTTCTACTTCAGGGATTAATAAACCAGTATTGGGATCGCGATTAATCTGTTTTGCTAATTCAGGAGTCAGGCTAATCATGCGAATACCAATATAGGGGTGAGAGACTCTTTTCCCTTGAGCTAACCGAGGATAGATCTCTTTAGCTTTATTAACGGGAATCGCAAAGCCAATCCCATTCGCATCAGCACGGATGGCGGTATTAATGCCAATCACTTCCCCACGATCATTGAGCAAGGGGCCACCGGAATTGCCTGGATTAATGGCAGCATCCGTTTGTAAGAAATCCAGTCGTTTATCTGGAATCCCTACTTTAGAACTGGGACGACTCAGGGTACTAATAATGCCTAAGGTAACGGTATTATCTAATCCTAACGGGTTTCCCACCGCGATCGCCCAGTCTCCGACTTTCACCTGATCGGAGTCTCCTAAGGGAACAGTGGGTAAGTCATGTCCTTCCACTTTAATCACCGCTAAATCCGTCACAGGATCAGCACCGAGAACCTGACCATCAAAGGTGCGCCCATCTTTGAGATTAACACTCACCTGATCCGCTTGTTGCACAACATGAGCATTAGTAAGAATGATCCCATCACTATCAATAATAAAACCTGAACCTTGTCCTCTTAACCGTCTTTCTCGTGGCATATTAGGCAAAAAGTCTTCCCCAAAGAAACGACGGAAAAAGGGATCATCAGCAAAGGGATTGGTTTGAGTAACGGTTCTCTCGGTATCAATACGAACCACCGCCCCACCGACTTTTTCGACAGCGAGGCTGACAAAGCGATTGGTAACGGTTTGGGGGCTAGGGCTTTGAGCAATGAGATCGCGACTAGCAAGAGTTTCTGCTTGCACGGGAGGCGCGTAATAGCCACCTCCCATGATCATTGCCAAACTAATGACGAGACAATAAGCAATGAATTTACGAACCTTCGCGGGCATATTTTTTTTGAGCTCCTGAAATTAAAGTATTCTCTCTATAGCATTTCTGAGTCTGTTGAGGAACTGAGTCGCTGGAGGTGATTCGTCATTGGTCATTAGTCACTGGTTAACAAATAACGAATAACCAATAACCAATAACAGGATATTTACCCTAATTCTCCTTGGAAAAATTGGTTTAATACCCCGACAATAAAGGACAGAATTAAGGAACCAAATAGCGCTGGCAGAAATCCACTGACAGTAAATCCAGGGGTTAATGCGCCAACAATGCCAAAGGTAATGGCGTTTAATACCAGTAGGAATAAACCAAGAGTGAGAATGGTTAGCGGAAGGGTGAAAAAGAATAAAATCGGTTTGACAATAGCGTTAACAAATCCTAATACTGCTGCGCCAACAATAGAGGCAAGAACACTATTGATAACAATCCCAGGGACGATCTCAGCCGTAATGAGAAGCGCGATCGCGGTTGCAATCCAAGTAATGATAAATTGTGGCATGATGCTTTTCCATAAGTACCGTGCAGTTTTATTTTAGCGGCTATTTTCCCACCCGTGATTTAAGGAGAAACTTTAGGCGGTTTTTTCTACTTCTAGAGAGGCTAGCGGATCAGGGATACTCTCTGAGGGGGCATCAAAACTTCCTGTTAAGACATATTCTAAGCGTAACTTTAACCAGTTAATAAAATGGATATCGGTAGAAATCACTGCAACCGAGGGCTGAGGGCATTTTTCCTTAACTGATTTCATCTCTGGGGCTTCTAAAAAAGCAGGTTGTTTGACTAACCAAAAGTCAATTTCTTTGTTATTTTCTTCGTAGTAGCGATATCGTTCCTCTAACACTTCTTGAAAGGGTTCTTCTTCTAAGATAAATTTTTGACTGGCTAAAACGTAGTAGTAGGTTTGCATTACTTAACTCCTAATAATCGCTTTCATTTCGCGTACCGCTCGTTCTAATCCTACCAAGACGGCGCGACTGATGATGCTATGACCAATATTAAGTTCTTCCATGCCGGAAATACAAGCAATGGGATAAACATTTTGATAGGTTAAACCATGTCCAGCGTTGAGTCGTAACCCGAGAGAAAGAGCGCGATCGCTGGCTTGGGTTAAATGCTGTAGTTCTTCTTCCCGAGTGGCTTCGGTTTTGGCTTCGGCATAGCGCCCGGTATGCAATTCAATTAATTGCGCTCCCGTTTCCGCGGCGGCTTTAATTTGGGTTTCATCGGGATCAATAAACCAACTGACGGGAATCCCTGCCCCTTGTAATTTCTCTACTAATTGGGTCATCCCTGCCAAATCCCCCGCTACATCTAAGCCTCCTTCGGTGGTCACTTCTTCTCGCTTTTCGGGAACAATGGTCACATAATCGGGTTTAATTTCGAGGGCAATAGCAATCATTTCTGCGGTGGGAGCCATTTCTAAGTTTAAATGGGTTTGCACCGTTTCTCTAAGAATCCGCACATCCCGATCTTGAATATGACGGCGATCTTCTCGTAAATGAACGGTAATCCCATCCGCACCGCCTAATTCAGCAAAAACAGCAGCCGCGATCGGATCAGGTTCTGTTGTGCGTCTTGCCTGTCGAATTGTGGCGATATGGTCGATATTGACCCCAAGGGTTAGTCGAGAAGGAGATTGCTTTGCACCCGAATTGGTCATGTTTTCCCAATATTAAAAATCAGTCCTATTTAAAATAACATGATTCCTCAAGCATTGGAAATACAGGATTGAGTTTGCTATCCTTAAAGGTTACATGATTCGCGCAGAGATGGGGAAATTATAGCATTATGGCTCTGGTTGTTCAAAAGTTTGGTGGCACTTCTGTAGGTTCGGTAGAGAGAATCCAAAAGGTAGCGCAACGAGTTTATGAGACGGTGCAAGCTGGTCATCAAGTGGTGGTTGTGGTGTCGGCGATGGGTAAAACGACGGATAAATTAGTGGGGTTAGCCCAAAGCATTTCTAGTCATCCCAGTGGGCGAGAAATGGATATGTTGCTCTCGACAGGGGAACAGGTTTCGATCGCGCTTTTAAGTATGGCTCTACAAGAGTTGGGACAACCGGCGTTATCCTTAACAGGGGCGCAAGTGGGGATTGTCACCGAAACCTCTCACAGTCGCGCCCGTATTTTAGAGATTAAGCCCGATCGCGCTCACAAACATTTACAAAAAGGAGAAGTGGTGGTCGTTGCTGGATTTCAGGGCATTACCAGTGGCGAAGATGTGGAAATCACGACTTTAGGGAGAGGGGGATCGGATACCTCGGCGGTGGCGTTGGCGGCAGCGTTACAAGCAGATTATTGTGAAATTTATACGGATGTCCCTGGAATTTTAACCACGGATCCGCGAATCGTTCCCGAAGCCCAACTGATGAGTGAAGTCACTTGTGATGAAATGCTGGAGTTGGCAAGTTTGGGGGCAAAAGTGTTACATCCACGGGCAGTGGAAATTGCTCGCAATTATGGGGTTACTTTAGTGGTGCGATCCAGTTGGAGTGATGAACCTGGAACAAAAGTCATTTCTCCGTTACCGAAGACCCGCTCTTTAACCGGGTTAGAAATCGGAAAAGCTGTCGATAGTGTACAGTTAGACACTTCCCAAGGGCAAGTGGCGTTATTAAGAGTTCCAGACTCCCCAGGAGTTGCCGGGAAATTATTTGGGGAAATTGCCGGTCAAGCGGTGGATGTGGATTTAATTATTCAATCGATCCATGAGGGGAATACTAATGATATTGCCTTTACCGTAGAAAGAGAAGTCATTAAAACGGCAGAAGCTGTGGCAAGCGCGATCGCGCCTGCTTTAGCCCAGTCTCCCTCTGATGCGGTGGAAGTAATGACCAATACAGAAATGGCAACAGTGGCGATTACAGGGGCGGGAATGATTGGTCGTCCCGGAATTGCCGCCGAGATGTTCACTACTTTAGCCGAAGCTGGGGTAAATATTCGCATGATTTCCACCTCGGAAGTTAAAATCGGCTGTGTCATTGATGAAAAAGACAGCGATCGCGCGATTAAAGCCCTTTGTCAAGCCTTTGATCTCAGTAGTTCTCCGGTTTCTCCCCATGCGCCAAAACCCAGTGAGAAGATTAAAAACACACCAGTGCGAGGGGTTGCTCTTGATACCCATCAAACCCAAATTGCCATTCGTCATGTTCCCGACTACCCTGGGAGAGCTGCCAAAATCTTTGGACAACTTGCTCAAGAAGGGATCAGCGTTGACATGATTATTCAATCACAGCGATCGCGCCTAATCAATCAAGTTCCGAGCCGTGACATTGCCTTTACTGTGTCTAACACCGATTCAGAAATCACACGGAAAACTTTAGAGAACCTTGTTCCTAAAATTGGCGCACAAGATATACTGGTAGAAAAAGACATTGCCAAAGTGAGCTTAGTCGGAGCGGGAATGGTGGGAACACCTGGAATTGCCGCTAAAATGTTCAACGCTTTAGCGCAAGAACAAATTAATATCCAAATGATCACCACCTCTGAAATTAAAATTAGCTGTGTGGTTGCCAAATCCCAAGGAGAAACCGCTCTCAGGGTGATCCATAAAGTTTTTGATCTGCACCAACCTATTTAATTTAAGTGGATTAGCGTTTCAGGCTAGAGAAACAGTTGAAATCGCTCCACCAAGATAACAGCAACAATATCATCAACCGGACAAGGAGGAACCCGCATTCCCTTGGGAAGGAAACGCATTAACCCTTGGGGAGGCGATAATTCCCAATAGCGTTCTCGTGCTTCTAAGGTACTATTACTCTCATCCACCATCACAATCGAAAAATTCGGGAGTTCTTTTTGGAGATCATCTCGCCACTGTTTCGAGGTGGTTTTATCTCCCATAATTATCTTTTCCACAGCATAAGTTTGACACCATTTCTTGATAGTAAGAATCGCTCTTTGAGAACTTACCACTTCCCGAAGAATAATCTCTCCATCACTTTCCACTAACGCCAACCCACACTTATCCCGACCGGGATCAAACCCTAGTAATACCATTGCTGATTAATTGGTTAAAATCACATCCTCACCCTGCTTAACCTTTAATTGTAACTCCAACGGGCCAGCATTACTCGATTCTTTTTTAGCAATGGCTTGGATTTGATCATAGGGCTTATTTAAGGTGGCTAAATCATCCATAAAATCAACAATCTCTAAATAGTTTTCTCCCACAGTCACTTGTCCTAAAATACCAGATTGACGCGCTCGAAAACGAGACGAAGCAAGTAAAAGGTCAATCCTTTCTGATAATTGTCCTTGTTCTACATCTTGGGGATTTAAAGACAAGGAAGCAATTACTTCTCCTGCTTCAAAAACGGTCTCATTACGAACCACATCTGCAAACACACGAATTTGTTTTTCCCCACTTAAATAATTCCCTGCTGAAACAATTTGTACCACATACTCATCCCCAGTTTTTAAAACTTCCTTTAAACGCTCAATTTGCTCATTAGTAATCATAATAATCTGTTCTTGGAACTTTTCATTACCGGGTTGAGTAGCTTGAATGGCGCGACGATTCGCCTGTCTCAATATTTCATTAATAACTTCTTCAGTTAAATCACGTTCCTCAAGTTGTACCACATTAAACGCTAAAACTTGTCCTTTCACTAACGAGACATTTCCTTGTCGTAAGGCTTGGAAATTATCATAATACTTTTCAAGGGCTTGAATTTCTTTTTGTAAGCTAGTAATTTCTTCTTCTAAGGCTTTTACTTCTTTTTGTTGAAATTGAAGCACTTCATCTTTAGTCTCAATTGCAGTATCTAACTCGACAATTTTATTATCTTGTTTTTTGATTTCAGCTTGGAGTTGGTTTCTTTGCTCCTCTAACTCTTCCAATCTGGTTTCTGTTATCTGTAACTGTTCTTGCTGAGTTGCCAACTTTTCGTCTCTGGCTTCAATTTGTACTTCTAACTTTTCTCGTTCTTCTAATAACTTTTCTCGCTCTTGCTTTAATTGAGATAACTGTTTATTTAACTGCGTGACTTCTTGAGAAACTGTATCTAACTGATTTTGAGCTGATTGAAATTTACGATTAATTGCATCTAATTCTCGCTGGGCTTCCCCTTGCTTTTCCTCTGCATCCGCTAATTCCTTTTCCACTTTTTCCCGAGCTTGAATTGCAGCGGATAAATCATCCCGAGCTTGTTGTAAGCGATTTAAATATTCATCAAGCCGAAAAATTCCTTTTCGTAAAGAGCCACTGGTGGCAAATAAAATTCCGAGGGTACTCGCAGCGATCATCGTCCCTGTTAGAATCGTAACCAAGGTTGCCGTTTGCCGAGGACGTAACTTAAAAACCCGTAACCTTGCTTTTCCGACTTTCGTGCCTAGATAGTCTCCCAGTGCAGCTAGCAAGCCTCCTAACAGTAAAATCGCTGCAATTAATACAAGCGCACTGGTCATCATAATGGCAAAGGATTAAGCGAACTGTTGACTAAGCAACACTGGGTTATGAACCGTAATTTTTTTCTTATAAATGGAGATCATCTCTTCGTCTCGTAATTCTCCCAATAGACGAGTAACGGTAACCCGAGTTGAGCCAATGGCTTCCGCGATCGCCTGATGAGAGAGCTTGAGATCAATTTGAACGCCTTGCTCGGAAGGGGTCCCAAAATCACGACATAAAATCAGTAAAAAACTAACCAAGCGCGATCCCATATCACGATGAGCGAGGGTTTCGATCATCATTTCTGTTTGCAAAATTCGAGAGGAAAGTCCTTGTAACATCAGTCGAGTTAATTGAGAATTTTCCCGAAAGGCAATTTCGGCTTGGTCAATCGGTGCTGATAATAATTCTACAGGGGTAAATGCCACCGCATGATAAAACCGATCCGAATGTTGACCAGTAATGAGGGATAACACCCCAAAAACACTGTTCTCCCGTAACAGAGCCACGGTAATTTCTTCTCCTGTTTCATAAACCCGAGAGAGTTTTACTGCACCCGTTAATAAAAAGTACACCCTCTCTGCGGGATCACCTGGAAAGAAGATAGTCTTCCCACGGTCAAAATTTTCGACAACAGGGGGTCTTCCATTATTCCCAATTTGGCGAAAAACTTCCTCTAGAGAGGTTTCTGAAGTGGCAAATATATTCATATCACTTTCACTAATTAATGCTGATCTAGTTTTAGGTATTATTTTTTATAATCGCCTTCTCAGCTTTTTTCCTTCCAGTACAGAATTGACTAACACTGTCAACCCCTCTTCCTCAAAAGTTTTTCTTTGCCATCAAAATACAAACGATGGGCTAAATCAAAGTGCTGTTAGTTTATAAGACTGATCAGTATAGGATCGCCATTGTAAGCCTTGACTTGAAACAAGGAATAGAATTACCCCTTTTGGATTATTATTAATCTAATGATATCTGTAATAACGTAATTTCGTCAAATCTGGGATCGGGTTTGACTCTCCCAAGACGCATTATTGATTTGTTGTTTGTCCTTTGTAAACCAGTGACCAGTAATCAGTGAACAAATAACGAATAACTAGCCAAACCGATAGCCAAAACCACGCACCGTAACAATATATTCGGGTTGGGAAGGATCAGGTTCAAGTTTTTCTCGTAGCCAGCGAATATGAACATCAACTGTTTTGGTGTCTCCCAGAAAATCAGGCCCCCAAATCTGTTCGATGAGTTGTTCTCGTGACCAAACTCGTTTGGGGTAACTAATAAATAATTCGAGAAGTTTATACTCTTTCGGAGAAAGGGTCAATTCTCGATTACCAATAGTGGCTCGACATTCCTGAGGAAAGAGAGTAATATCTTGGTAGTTCAGAATTGGAGCCTGAGAAACCTGACTAAAGCGATATCGTCTCAATAAGGCTCGACAGCGGGCGATCAATTCTGGCATACTAAAAGGCTTCGTAATGTAGTCATCAGCTCCAACTTCTAACCCCAAAACGCGGTCAGTTTCACTGGCTTTGGCGCTAAGAACGAGAATTGGGATCAGATTTCCCTGATAACGTAGCCAACGACACAGATCTAAGCCATTAATTTCTGGGAGCATCAGATCAAGAACCATGAGATCATAGAGCAATGCTTCCTTATTATCTTCTGTACCTTGTAAAAGGTTAGAGGCAGCTCGCCCATCTTTAGCAATCGCAACCTCATAGCCTTCTTTTTGGAGAGATAAGACGACCATCTCTCGAATTAAGTCGTCGTCTTCTACCACCAAGATGCGAGCAGGTTGATTTAAATTCTGATTAGAATAGGTTTTTGGTATCTCCAGAGACAGCATAAATTTCAGAAAGGGTTAAATGGCTCTAGCTAACATATATCTTAAAACAGGACGTTTTGTTTAAACTCTTCCTGATTTTTTAGGGTTAATCTAGAAATAGTCACAAGAAGTCGTTTGAGTTATTTATGTTATTGCATTTACAGACCTGGCAAGAAGTAGAAAGTTATCTAGACACATCACGGGGAATTATTGTTCCCATTGGTTCGACAGAACAACATGGCCCCACAGGCTTAATTGGAACAGATGCCATTTGTGCAGAAGTGATTGCCAAAGGAGTCGGAGAAGCTACTGGCGCGTTAGTCGCTCCCACTTTAAATATTGGGATGGCGTTACATCATTTGGCGTTTCCAGGGAGTATTAGTCTGCGTCCCACGACTTTAATTGCGGTGGTTCAAGATTTTATTACCAGTTTAGCGTCTTCGGGGTTTCAGCAATTCTTTTTCATTAATGGTCATGGGGGCAATATTGCTACACTGAAGGCGGCGTTTCCCCAAATCTATGCTCATCTAGCTGATTTAAAACTTCCTGAGGCGGATCAAGTACGCTGTCAGGTGGCAAATTGGTTTATGTGTCGAGAAGTGTATGAGTTAGCGAAACAATTGTATGGGGAGGAAGAAGGTTCTCATGCTACCCCTAGTGAGGTGGCGGTGACACAATATGTTTATCCAGATGCAATTAAAGAGGCTTTTCTAGAAAAAGAAGTAGCTTCGGGATATCCTATTTATAGTGCCACTGATTTCCGCCGTCACTATCCTGATGGTCGTATGGGATCAAATCCTGCTTTAGCTACTCCTGAACATGGAAAACAATTATATGAGGTGGCGGTGAAGACGTTAAGTTCTTCTTATCTCAAGTTTATCGGTGAGTCTTAAGAATTAGCGGCGGAAGTTCACCAACGACGATTACCTCCCCGATTTCCACGACGTTCTTGCATTAATTCTGCAAACTGTTCTCGTTGCTCGGGGTTAAGAACTTCTCGCATTTCTAACATCCTCTCAAAACGCAAATTTGCCATCTCTTGGCGTAACCCTTGGACTTGTTCATGCTGGTTGCGTAATTCCTCTGTGGAGGGATTATTGTGCATCATTTCCCGTAAAGTTTGATTGGCTTGAGCCATTTGTTCTCGTTGTTCAATCATACGGGGTTGATAGTCGGTGCGGATGGTTTGAAGTTGGTTTTTTTGTTCTTCACTCAGGTTCAGGTTATCTAGTAAGTTAGTTTCTCTTCTCTGATGACCTTGTCGGAAGCCAAAGTCGTTCCCTGAGAATTGTGCGGTTAATACGGGAGTTTCGGAAGAGGAGAAATTGAAATTATTTTGGGCTAAAGCAGTTGTGGTACTTAGAGAGAGAAGTAAAATGGTTAGAAAAGAGTAATGACGAAAAGACATAATTGTTACCTCCAAGGTTTTGATTATTTTTTACTGAGGATGAAAAAGGTTCACTCTAGGGCAAATTGCGATCCCCAACGATCTTGAGGGAGAAAGGCGCGATCTTTCGGTAAGGGGGCGATGGGTTCGGTGATGGGGAAGGTTCCAGTAAGAATTTGCTCTTTGAGGAGAGCAGCAATTTCGCGCGATCGCGGAATACTTGCTAAGGGCGCAGTTCGGACGGTTTCCCCTTCAATTTTAATTTTACCACTTTTGAGTTGGGCATAATTGACCAGTCCAAATGTGGGTCGCACTCGTCTGGGAATGGAAAAATCCACAATGGGGGCGACAATTTCTTCGTCTTTAATCGCACAATGAGCAACGGCTTCTTCGGTTAACATCGGTAAGGGAATACCGACTCCCATCATCAAAGAGGGGCCATAATTTTTGAAATAACAACCTCTTACCCAACGGGGGTTCATCATTTTTGCATCCCCGACAAGGGTTAGGGTGGCTGCGGGGCCAATGGGGGTTTGATTGGCTAATCGTCTCTGTTTGGGAAAGTGTTGCGTTCCTTCTGCGGCAATATAGCCGATCGCGCCTCCTAAAAAGACAGGGCTACCAATGCCAATTAATTCTAACAGGGGATCATTAAATAGCGGCGAAATGGCTCCCGGACAAGAATAAACAGCATTTCCCAACCTCGGATGTAGGGGTCCCAAATAAGTGTAAAGAATCCGCTCTCCGGCGTTAACGCCGACGATAAAATTTTGATAGACGTTGCGAGGATTATAAAGGTAGAATTGGTTGATAGTGTCACGAGTGAGCGTCGTCTGAAAGGAGGCTCGGGGATAACAATCACTGACTTGTCCCATTGCTTTGAGTTGAATCTGTTTTCCGGCAATTAAGTCTTGGATGACATGACCTCCACCGCGTTCTTTATGACTCATTCCAAGACGGGCTTCTAACTCATTGGTTTCCCCAGAACTACTATAATCGGGAATGGCTGTTGCTCCCAGATAAAGATCAACCGCCCCTAAGCCAGCATAAGCGGGAACACTGTCTAACCAACATTGTCGGATATTAATGGGGGGATCAGTATGTCCAAGGTTAATCATCGCCCCGGATGACTCCATGGGTTCAAAGGTACCAGTTGTTACCACATCTACTTCTTTCGCGACTTGGCTAACCCCTTTTTCCGCCACATGAGCTTTTAGTTCTTCTACTGTCCACACGACAGCTTTTTTATTTTCAATTTTTTCTTTGATCTGCGCGATCGTTCGTAGCATTTTTTCTTTAATTATGAGTTGAACCCAAACCCATTTAACTATAGCAGACTGGGAAGTGACAGTAATGTATCGAGAGTTAATTAGCAACTATGACAGAAACAAATTTTACTAAATATGCCATTATTATCGGTGACTATTTCTCACCCTCACCATCTCAAGATCAAAGGAATGAGTTAACGTCTCACAACCTTGAAGAAGCTCTTAAGTATTTTCTCAATTTTGTTAATAAAGATGTCTTGATCAATTTTGCCACGGCAGAATTAGGGATCACAAAAATTCCTAAAAAAACGAAAAAAGATGAAGTCATTACTTTAGTCATTGCAACGGCTGATTATCAGAATTTAAAAGCATTTTTTACTGATAATGCTGATTCTTTTGCGTTACATCCCATCCAGCTAGAAGAGATTTTAGCTTGTTCAAAAACTGAACGCAGACGTTGGACAGATGAGGAACGTTTACCTGTTTTATACTATGAGGATTTTAAGTATGGGGTTTATCCCGTTTATGATTTAGTGACAACTGTTGCTCTCAAAAATCAGGTTTCTCAATGGCGAAAAGAACATGAAGAAAAGAAGGCAAAACGGAGAAAAGAAGCGGCTCAAGTGGCGAAAAAGAATCGTCAGCAAACTCAAACCCAACGGGAAGAAAGATTATTACAGTTACAGTCGGATAAGAAACGTTGGGGGAATTTAGCAGAAATTTTTGAGTTAGCTTATTGGGCGGTGGTTGCTGATCAACTCGGTGCAAGCTATCGGGAAAAAGTGAAACGGGCGAAGACAAAAGGGGAGGAATATTATCAAATTGCTGAGGAGTTGGAAAGTTTAAAGGTAGGCGCGATCGCGCTTCTTACCGCTTCTAATTATACAACCCTAAATTTTCATTTTTATGGCGATTATCCCCCTGATGTGGTTTGGCATCAACAAGGGTGGACGGCTTATTTTGAAGCAGAAATGGGGAAAAATGATTTAGAAGGACTTTATATTTGTGAATTAAAGGTAGAAGAAATTTCTGAGAGGGCTTTATTTTTAATTCCTAGTCGTCAACAAGAACGTTATCAGCTTCCTTACCCTGAAAAGTTAGTTCCTCAAGAATTAGAAACTCCACAACCAAGTTATATATTTTGGCGAGAAGAAACTCCGATTACTGATGGAAATTTATTTACGCCGAAGCAAGTGAAAGAAGCCATTAATCGCTGTCTTACCTCTAAAGAATTACAACAATTAGAAGCGAATCGAGAGCAAAAATTTGCCAAGTTAGCTCAACTTGCTAAAGAGAATAGTGCGGAAAGTTTAGAAGAACAATGTAACACAGTTGCCTTATTTAGGAAACAGTTTCAGCAACGATTGCAAAAAAGAAAACATTACTGGTTAGCGCATTTTCCGCAGTTATATCGTTATTTTGAATTAGCGGAATGGACTCGTTGGGTGTCACGGGGGGCAAAAAGTTTACAGGAACATAATTTATCTGAACTTTCCGATCATTTTTATCAGTTGAAAAACCGCGCGATCGCGATTTTAAATACTTGTCCTCTCGCTAAACTAACATTTTATCGTCCTCAGTATCCTGATTATGGTTACTACGACCATTATCAAGATCATTTTGTTGTCCAAATCCCCGATTATTATTCCTTATTCTCCACCGAAATTATCGTTCCCGACTCATCTGATCCTGATGACTGTTTTCGGTTTCATACGCCTTATACTATTGGTAAAACCATTTTTCCAGAGATTCAAAATTTAGAACAAGTTAAGCAAGTGGAAAAAGAAGGAAAATTCCGTTTTGGTCATCCTTTAACTGAATTAGAACTTTTAATTTTTAACCCCGAACAAATTGAAGAGAACATATTAGAAGCCACGAAACAGTTTAGTAACGAAGAAGTGATAAATCGCCGTCAGAAAAGATTTAGTGAAATTGCGAAAGAAACGCAAGAAAAACGTCAAAGAATTAAAGAGTTAGAAACCATGGAAGTCTTTTTAACTGAAGGAAATGAAGCCGAAATTATTGCCG
>JBKHER010000030.1:0-13074 GCA_046540715.1 Halothece sp. | reverse complement strand
TTTAACTCTCGCGTAACTTATCTAATACACTGCGATCTTCTAGGGTAGAAGTATCGCCGGCTACTTCCTCGCCTGAGGCTAAATTCCGCAAGAGACGACGCATAATTTTACCCGATCGCGTTTTTGGTAGAGTATCAGTAAAGCGAATCTCTCCAGGACGCGCGATCGCGCCGATTTCATTTGCCACGTGCTTTTTCAACTCTTCTTTTAATTCGTCACTACTTTGATACTCGTTTTCGAGGGTGACAAAGGCACAGACTTCTTCCCCTTTTACCTCATCTTTACGCCCAACAACTGCTGCTTCAGCAACTGCCGAATGAGAGACTAGCGCTGATTCTACTTCCATCGTACCTAAACGGTGCCCTGAAACATTGATCACATCATCAACGCGACCCATAACCCAGAAATAACCATCATCATCTTTTCGCGCTCCATCACCAGCGAAATAGAAATGTTGTCCATCTCTTGGGGCAATATGTTCCCAATAAGTGCGACGAAAGCGATCAGGATCGCCATAAACCGTACGCATCATCCCGGGCCAAGGATATTTCACCACGAGATAGCCTCCTTCATTGGGCTTAACGGGATTGCCATCTAAATCCACGACATCAGCGAGAATTCCGGGGAAGGGCAAAGTCGCTGATCCAGGTTTAGTCGGAATTGCCCCTGGCAGTGGCGCAATCATAAAGCCCCCCGTTTCCGTTTGCCACCAGGTATCGACAATGGGGCATTTTTCTTGTCCAATAATGCGGTGATACCACATCCAAGCCTCGGGGTTAATGGGTTCACCCACAGTTCCTAAAATGCGGAGTGAGGATAAATCTCGCGCATTAGGATGATGTTCTCCCATTTTAATAAAGGCACGAATGGCAGTGGGGGCAGTATAGAAGATAGTTACGCTATATTTTTCCACAATCTCCCACATACAACCTGGGTTAGAGGGACGCGGTGCGCCTTCATACATGACAGTAGTTGCGCCATTAGAAAGGGGACCATAGACAATATAACTGTGTCCAGTAATCCAACCCACATCTGCGGTACACCAGTAAACATCCGTATCTTTGAGATCAAAAGCCCATTTAAGGGTGGTATGGGTATAAAGGTTATATCCCCCTGTGGTGTGAACTACGCCTTTGGGTTTACCAGTGGTTCCCGAAGTATAGAGGATAAAAAGTAAGTCTTCACTGTCCATGCTTTCGGGGGGACAATTTGCAGATACTCCAGCTTTGAGATCATGCCACCAGTGATCGCGCCCTGGTTCAATGTGAACTTTCTCTTCGGTGCGTTGGACAACTAAAACATTTTCGACAGTAGGTGCGCCATTATTTGCTAGGGCTTTATCCACTTCTGGCTTCAGGGAAACCACTTTATCTTTACGGAATCCCCCATCGGCGGTAATCACTAATTTGGCTTCGGCATCCACTAAACGGGTTTTTAGGGCTTCGGCGCTAAATCCCCCAAAAACAACACTGTGCGTCGCCCCAATTCTGGCACAAGCTAACATCGCGATCGCGGCTTCGGGAATCATCGGGAGATAAATGGCAACGCGATCGCCTTTTTGCACCCCTAACTGCTTCAAAACATTTGCCATCAAGCACACTTCACGATGCAGTTGGGCATAGGTATAGGTTCGGGTGTCTCCGGGTTCTCCTTCCCAAATTAAAGCTGCTTTATTTTTACGCCAAGTCTGGAGATGGCGATCCAGACAATTATAAGAAATATTCAGTTTGCCGCCAACAAACCATTTGGCAAAGGGAGGCTGCCAGTCTAATGTCTGATCCCACTTTTCAAACCAGTCTAATTCTTTTTCTGCTAAATCAGCCCAAAACTGTTCAGGATTGGCTTTGGCTTGTTCGTAAAGTTCTTGATATTGTTCTTTGCTTTTAAAATGAGCTTGTTGGGCAAACTCTTGAGAGGGACTAAATAAACGCTTTTCTTCTAAAATTGATTCAATGGTCGATTCTGCCATCAGTTTTTAACTCTAAAGGATAATCTTCTTTTACTTATTGTACTGAGTCATGTTTTCTTATGGGAGACATCCATCCATTTAAAGCGGATGACTTTCTGACTGGTTCACTGTAGTTGTAAAAGTTTAGGATCGGTTTTCTCGACTTAACAGTGGGGGATCTTAACACTGGGTAAGCTGAAACCAGTTAGAGTAGCCTTGGTATTAGAAATATTAAGCAAATCTAAAAAAACATTCAGGACAAAATAATTCTCATTTCGTTTCAGGAGGTTGGTAATGCGAATTGCTCAAATCGCTCCCTTATGGGAAAAAGTGCCACCCCCAGCTTATGGTGGAACTGAGTTAGTGGTCAGTTTATTAACTGATGAGTTGGTCAAACGAGGACATGAAGTTACCCTATTTGCTACGGCTAATTCTCAAACGTTAGGGAAATTAGAGCCCGGTGCAGAACAGCCCCTACGGAAATTAGGGGTATCTGAGGCACAATACAATGTTTATGAGCAGATGCAGTTAAGCAAGGTGTTTAGCCAAGCTCAAAACTTTGATCTAATTCATGCTCACGTTGGTTATGCGGCTTTTCCTTATACTAACTTCAGTAAAACGCCTGTGGTCCATACGCTACATGGGACAATTCCCAGTTGGTTAGAACCTATTTTTAAGCAACATCGACAACAGAATTTTGTTAGCATTTCTAATTCTCAACAGCGTCCCGAGTTAGGGTTAAATTATGTGGGAACGGTGTATAACGCGATCGCGCATCAGAACTTCCAATTTCACCCGCAACCCCATCATCCCCCTTACCTCGCTTTTCTCGGACGGCTATCTCCTGAAAAAGGGCCCCATCTTGCCATTGAAATTGCTAAAAGAACCCAATTACCGCTTAAAATAGCAGGAAAAGTTGATCCTGTTGACGAAGAATTTTTTAAGCAAGAAGTTGCCCCCCACATTGATGGTAAACAAATTCAATTTTTAGGAGAAGCCAACCATCAGCAGAAAAATGACCTGATGGGAGGCGCGATCGCGACTTTATTTCCCATTACTTGGCGCGAACCCTTTGGCTTAGTCATGATTGAATCTCTTGCTTGTGGCACCCCTGTTATTGCCATGAATTTGGGGTCAGCTGCGGAAATTATAATCTCCGGTCAAAATGGCTTTTTGTGTCATAACGTAGAAGATTGTGTTAACGCTGTATCCCAACTCGATCAAATTTCTCGTCAGACTTGTCGCTTCTATGTCGAACAAACCTTTAACGTCAAGCGGATGACCGATGGCTATGAAGCGATTTATCAAAAAGTTGTCGGGGAAAAAGTTACGCAAAATGGTCATTTTAATGCCCCAGCGTTGGTTTTGAACTAGGAGGAGAGAATGTCTCAACAAAGCCTTGATCTACTCGAATTTGAAGGTCGAACCTTTGCCGATGCAGAACAAGTTCCCATCCCCGAATGGCACTCTAGTCCTACTCAACGACTACAACCAACGCTTACCCTTAAAGATGATGATCTCTTCCTCATCACCGATACCATTGGCAACATCAGTTGTCATGACGAGGAAGCCGATTCCAGTTTGGGATTATTTTGCAAAGATACCCGCTTTCTTAATCGCTTAGAACTGCAAATCGAAGGTAAAGCCCCCATTTTACTCAGTAGCACCGCCCAGCAGGGATTTGCCCTCTCAGTTCTCTGTGCCAACCCTTACCTTGAAGACCATATTCTAGCAGAAACCATTGCGATTCAGCGAGATTTAGTGTTACAGGGGGGCTTATTTGAAGAGTTAACCCTCACGAACTACAGTACCGAAGCGGTTAAATTTCAAGTCAGTTTAAGTTTTAACGCTGACTTTGCCGACTTATTTCAAATTCGGGGAAAAGTCCGTCCCCAAAGAGGACAACTGATGCGACAGGTTCTTCCCCAACAAAATAATGGAAACTGGAATGTACAGTCCTTAGTGGAAACTACGGGTGAACTCACGCTCGCTTATCAGGGATTAGATCAAGTCTTAATGGAATCGCGCATTCGATTTTTTCATCGGCAACCCAGTGGGTTCAAGGGTTATACCGCTATTTGGGAGCTTGAACTGTCTGCCCATGAAACGAAAAAAATAGGTTATCGTTTACAACCAATGATTAATAATCAACCCGCATCAGTGGTAAGTGCGCCGATGACGCTACAACAAGCACACGCCGCAGAAGCGAGTGAGGAACAAAAATGGCAAAACTATGTTACCCAAATTCGCACGGATAATCGCGCTTTAAATCAAATTATTGAACGGGCCGAAGAAGATATTTATTTATTAGGGCAAACTTTTGGGGAGGGGAAAGTTCTCTCGGCAGGAATTCCTTGGTTTGCGACCCTATTTGGTCGTGACTCCATTATTGCCGCTTGGCAAACTTTAATTTTACACCCGCAAATTGCCCGACAAACCCTCATTACTCTTGCTGAGTATCAAGGAAAGGTCAAAGATCAATGGCGAGAAGAAGAACCTGGCAAGATTCTCCATGAGTTACGGTTAGGGGAGATGGCGCGATGTGGAGAAGTTCCCCATACTCCCTATTACGGAACTGTCGATGCCACGCCGTTATGGTTAATTCTCTATGCTGAATATTACGCTTGGACCCACGATGAAACGGTCTTAAATCAGTTATGGGATAACGCGATCGCTGCCATGGATTGGATTGATCGCACTTCTAATGAAAAAGGATATTTATACTATCTTTGTCAATCGCCAGGGGGACTCCAAAATCAAGGCTGGAAAGATTCAGGAGATTGTATTGTTAATCGAGACGGAAAATTAGTCGGTGGCGCGATCGCGCTTTCAGAAGTACAAGGGTATATTTACGCGGCTAAAACTCATCTTAGTCAGATTGCCCGAATCAAAAAACACCTTGATCTAGCCGAACGCTGGCATGAACAAGCCCAAACTCTCAAATATCACTTTAATCAGGATTTCTGGCTCCCAGAGCAAGGATATTATGCCCTTGCCTTGGATGAAAATGGCAATCCCATTGACAGTATTACCTCGAACCCAGGTCACTGTTTAGGCTTAGATATCTTTCCTCCCGAAAAAGCCCGCAGTGTTGCCGAACGACTACAAGCCCCAGATATGTTTAGTGGTTGGGGAATTCGCACCTTGAGTAGTCTTTCCCCCGCCTATAACCCTATGGGCTATCATCTGGGAACCGTTTGGCCCCATGATAATGGCATTATTGCTGCCGGTTTAAGAGCGTTAGGCTTTACAGAACAGGCGTTAGAAGTAGCACAAGGCATTTTTGATCTGTGTACTGAGCAACCCTATTATCGTCCTCCAGAATTATTCTGTGGCTATGAACGAACTCCCAATAATTCTCCAGTCCGTTATCCCGTTGCTTGTTCTCCCCAAGCCTGGGCAACTGGGACAGTTTTCCAACTCTTACAATTAATGTTAAACCTCAAACCCGATGCGCCGAATAATTGTCTGCGAATTGTTTATCCCACTCTCCCCGAGTCTATTAAACATCTTGCCATTAATAACCTAAAAATTGGTCAAACCATCCTTGATTTAGAATTTGAACGTTCTAATGGGGCAACCGCTTGTCGCGTGGTACGCAAACGGGGAAACTTGCGAGTGATTATTGAAGCCTAGAGTCTTGAGCCGTATTAAGCTGAAAATTTAATGAGATCTAGGAATTTGTCCTTTTTTGATCGCAACGCCTCTATACATATAGCCAATAATTTCGGGTTCAGTTTCCAATTTAAATGTTTCCAAATCAAGGAAAGAAAAGTAGGGAGAAATTAAGGCTTCTATATTGCGGTTAAGATGACAACCATCACCGACAATTTTTTGTAGTGGTGTCAGGCGATTTTGCCACACTTGCACTTTCGGGTTATTACTTAATCCATGTTCGATAAAGAAAAACTTTCCGTCTGGCTTTAAAACTCGCTTAATTTCCTGTAGAGTTTGATTAATCTTCGCAATACTACATAACGTCCATGTGCTAACCACCGTATCAAATGATTCTTCGGTAAAGGGTAAATTATCCCCACTTGAAACTTTAGCATTAACCGAAAACGGAACATTGGCAATGCGTTTTTGGGCTAATTGATTCATGCCGATATTAACATCAACAGTGGTTAAACTATTAATCGTTTCGGGATAATAAGCTAAATTTAAGCCTGTGCCAAAACCAATTTCTAAAACATCGCCAATAACATCTTTTAAAAGCATTTGACGATATTGCGCGATCGCGCTACCTGCCATTGTCCAGTCTAAAAGACGGGGAAAAACATATTGTGAATACAGTTTCATATTTTGTTCTAGCTTGGGATTTCATCCTGCGTTCAAGGAAAATTGGCCTGTCTCTAAATCACTTTTCCTTGGCGGAATAAGTGAGAGTGTTGGGGATGATAAAGCTGCGATCGCGCTTCCACTTGTTTTCCTGCTAAAGCCGGACTCACTAAATACATGGTCGTGCGAATTAAATCTTCTTCCCGAGAAATTTTTGCCATCTCATTTAACGGTACTACTCGAATTTTCTCATCTTCCCACCCCAAACGATAGCAAATGGCAACAGGGGTGTCAGCAGGATAATGTTCTAATAATTTCTCTTGCGCTGACTCCACATGACGGGCAGCAAGATATAGGGCTAAACTGGCTTGATGAGAGGCGAGAGAGGCTAATTCCTCCGCTTCGGGTACAGATGAAGCCCGACCACTAATGCGGGTTAAAATAATGCTTTGTACTAACCCCGGAACCGTCAACTCCACGCCTAACTTAGCCGCCGCATCTTGAAACGCCCCAATTCCTGGCACTAACTCTACGGGAATTTGGGCTTCCGCTAGGGCTTGCATTTGTTCATGAATGGCACTATAAAGGGTTAAATCCCCAGAATGTAACCGCACCACTGATTTATTTTCCCGTACCCGTTCAATCATTAAAGGAATAATATCCTCTAGAGTTTTACTCCCCGTGGGAATTAATTCTGCATCCGAACGAACATCCTTTAAAACTTGTTTTGGTACGAGTGAATTAGCATATAAAATCACATCTGCTTGGTCTAAAATTTTCTTAGCTTTAATGGTTAATAAATCAGGATCACCAGGGCCTGCTCCCACAATATAAACAGCAGAATTGAGCATACTTATTATTGATTATTTGTAACTTGTTTGGAAACTACATCCGGGAGATTTCGTTTAAACCCATAGAGCCAAACTAATCCCGCAATGCCAAAAATAATTCCCAACAGACTAATGAGTTGGGCAACTTCAATTGATCCTAACATTAAACTGTCCGTTCGTAACCCTTCAATCCAAATTCGCCCAGAACTATAAGCCGCTAAATAAACACAAGCTAGGGTTCCAATTTTATAAGGTTTCGGATTTCGTACCCCCCAAAAGAATAGGTAAATTAGTAAAATAAAGACACCGAAATCCCAAATGGATTCATAGAGAAATGTGGGATGAAAAAAAGATTCATTGGCATATTCTGGAGGGCGATTTTCAGGAGGAATATAAAGTTTCCAAGGTAAATCTGTCGGGCGACCAAAGGCTTCGGAATTAAAAAAGTTTCCCCATCGTCCAATCGCTTGTCCTAAAATTAAAGCAGGGCTAACGATATCGGCTAATTGCCAAAAGGAGATTTTATTCAGTTTAGAAAAAATCAATGTCGCGATCGCGCCCCCAATAATGGCCCCATGAATTGCAATTCCGCCATGCCAAATCGCAATAATTTCTTCGGGACGTTGGGCATAATTTTCCCATTCAAAAGCAACATAATAAAGTCTCGCCCCCGGAATCGCGGCTAAGACTAACCAGATGGATAAATCAGCAATGAGTTCGGGATTAACTTGGCGACGTTGGGCTAAATATTGAGATAAAAACACGCCCATTAGTACCGCCGTAGCAATTAATAAGCCATACCAACGGATAGAAATTGGTCCCAGTTCTACTAAAATTGGCCCTGGGGATTGAAATTGAAAAGCAAGTATCATTGTTATTGGTTATTTGTAACTGGTAACTGGTTTGCAAAGAACGAAAGACAAAGGACTAATTTATTGATTTAATGACGCTTCTAACAGCTTGAGTTAGTTTTTGATTCTCTTCTACGTGACGAATGGCAACTCGAAAATAATGGTCACCGAGTTCAGGAAAACTGAGACAGTCGCGAATCAGGATTTGAGAGTCTTGGAGGAGTTGGGCTTGTAATTCGGTGGCAGAAAAATCGGTGGCAACGAGGAAAAAGTTAGCAGCACTGGGAAGGGGGGATAAACCGGAAATGTTGGCTAAATCTTGATAGAAGCGCGATCGCGCTATTTTTAACCAGTCCCAACTTTGCTTTTGAAAGGCGGTATCTTCCAGCACGGCGATGGCCGCCTCACTGGCTAAACTGTTCACTGCCCAAGGATCGCGCCATTGTTGCCATTGTTTTAATCGGTCTGGATGGGCAATAGCATAGCCAATTCTTAGCCCCGGTAAGGAATAAAATTTGGTCAGCGATCGCAGCACCACTAGATTCGGATAATTTTCTACCTCTGTAATCAGGCTTTCTTGCTCTTGAGGGGGCAAAAAATCCATAAATGCCTCATCTATCACTACCAGGGTAAATTGCTCTAAATAGGGCAAAATTGACTGATAAGAGAACAATTGCCCCGTCGGGTTATGAGGATTATTTAAAAGCAGACCACAGTTTTGGCTCACAGGAGGATTTAAGGATAAATCTTCACCCTGTACTGTTTTTTGAGCCATTCTTGGCACCTCAAGGGGACAAGGGATGATTTTTGCCCCAAACGCCTCTAAAGCCCTTTGATAGTCTCGAAACCCCGGAGTTAATAAATAAACCGCATCCAGAGTTGCCAATTCTCGTCCCGCCCAAGTCAGTAATTCCGCTGCCCCATTCCCCGGTATAATCAGATTGGGATCGAGATTATGCTCATTGCCTAGAGTTTCTCGCAGTTGAGAGTAATTGGGGTCAGGGTAGTTTTTGAGAGACTCTAAGCCCCCCTGTATAGCCCTCAGCGCACTTGTAGGGGGGCCGAGGGGATTAATACTTGCAGAAAAATCCAATATCACAGAGGGAGAACAGCCAGCTAGCTGGGCTGCCCAATTTAAGTTCCCTCCGTGTATTGGTCGTTTCATGAGCTTTAATTGTCCTTAGTTACTGATTATTTTCAGGGGCAACTCGTTCCTTAAACAGCTTCCCTGCCGAAAAAGCTGGAACTGAAGTAGCAGGAATTTCCATTTTATCTCCCGTTTTAGGATTACGTCCTTCCCGTGCTTTCCGTTCCCGCTTTTCAAAAGAACCAAAGCCAACTAAGGTGACTTTTTCCCCTTTGGACACGCTGTCCATGATAGTTTCGAGAGCTGCCGTCAAAACAGCATCGGCTTGTTTTTTCGTGACAGTAGCGCGATCGGCAATTTGATCGACTAAATCTCCTTTATTCATGCTTATTCTCCTAAATTACGAGTGTTTCTCTACAATAACGACAGATTGCTTGCACTGAGCAAGTTTTCTTTGCATTTACTAACATAGAGACCGAGGTAAGTGATCCCTAATCAGCTAGGACGCTCATCTGTTCTATGTTTCACTGCATTATTCTAAACTCTGATTGCTGATTGTGCATCGTCAAAAGCATTAAATTCTGTACTTTTGGGGATTTTTTTACGTTTTGCAACGAAATTTGTGATTTAAATACGGTTTCGACATTGATATTATGAAAGCAGGCGCAGCTTAAAATATATCGAAAGTGATTAATTATTAGTGATTTGTTAAGCTGTCACCCATTTAAACGACAAGACCAATCGTGAGGAAATGACGGGGCTTACAAGCCTCGGAATCGAATTCCGAGGACAGCCCCTCACCCTAGTGCCACCGTTTCGGTCACAGCTAATACCCAACTTAAATGGATAGTAGCTTATTGGCTTACAAACACCAAAGGAAAAAGGACAATAAATCATACTATTTTTGCTTATTACCACTCCCTAAAAACCACCATAATTCCAAGCCAATTAATCCCACCCCTCCTGCTGTGACTAAAAGTTTAACTGTTAAAGGTTGTTCCACTTTCTGAAAGCGACGATCTTCTTTAGCCATTACTTCTGTTGGCAACAAGGCAGTAAACAGAAAGACAAAGCCGATTAATGTTGACCAAAAAACCTTTTTTTTCATATAGATAATCAATAACTTTAACTCAAAAATAAAATAAATTTCTTGCTCTCTAGTTTAATGGGAATTGTAAAGCGAGTCAACTCTGATCCTCCTTCTTGCTAGAATAAATAGTAAATGCAAAACAGCAGGATGAGAGGTTATGTCTCGTTACCCAAAAAATAAAGGAGTAGGGGAAGAATTCAAAAACCAGGTGACGATTTTACTTGGGTTAACAGCGATCTTATGGCTAGTAGAAATTATTGATACGTTTGTCCTTCAAAGCTACGATCTCAATCGTTTTGGGATTCTCCCAAGAGAACTATTAGGAT
Organism: Halothece sp.; assembly: GCA_046540715.1. Classification (GTDB taxonomy): domain Bacteria; phylum Cyanobacteriota; class Cyanobacteriia; order Cyanobacteriales; family Rubidibacteraceae; genus Halothece. The sequence continues at coordinate 2,664 of JBKHER010000030.1, read as the reverse complement.
TAAGAGGCATTCTATTTGCGCCTTTTCTACACGGTAATTTTACTCATTTAATTGCCAATACAGTTCCCTTTTTATCCTTAGGGTGGCTAGTGATGTTACAGCGCACAAGTGACTTTTGGCAAGTCACTGCTATGACTATTCTAGTAGGTGGTTTAGGAACTTGGTTAATTGGTCAGCCCGGAGTTCATATCGGTGCAAGTATTTTAATTTTTGGCTACTTAGGATTCTTGCTCTTTCGAGGCTACTTTCAACGGAATGCGCCTTCGATCGCGCTTTCTATTATTGTTGCTGTCTTCTATGGTAGTTTAATCTTTGGAGTTCTGCCGACTCGCGCCGGTGTTTCTTGGGAGGGACACTTATTTGGCTTTATCGGTGGGGTAATTGCTGCTTATCAGATTGCTAACTCAGCGCGTTCCTAGAGATAGAACTATCTCCCTCCCCTGACCGTTGCTCATTCTTATTGTCTATCATTAAGATAGATAAGATGTAAAGAAATGTAACAAATATGAACGGCAAAGTTATTGTTATTGTTGGGGCAACGGGTGGTATCGGTTCAACTCTCACCCATGAACTCGCAGAAACCGGGGCAAATTTAGTCTTAGCCGCCAGAGACAGTGCGCGTTTATCGGCTTTAGTCTCTCAATTATCGGTCACTGAGAAAATCTTGAGTATTCCCACCGATATTACCAAGCCTGATCAAGTACAGACACTAATAGAAAAAACGATCGCGCAGTTTGGTCAAATCGATATTTTAGTCAATGTCGCTGGTGCAGGAATTCTCAAACCTCATGCTAAAGTTGAACCCAGCGATCTGGACACCATGCTTGATCTCAACCTGAAAGGCAGTTTCTATACCTCTCAAGCCGCCGCAGAAGTGATGCGGAAACAAAAATCAGGACACATCTGTAATGTCGTCGGAATTTTAGGAAAACATCCCATGGCGATGGGCAGCGCTTATTGTGCCTCAAAATTTGGTGCGGTAGGCTTTAGTAAATGTATGGCAGAAGAACTAAAACGTTACGGGGTAAAAATGACCTTATTTTACTTTGGTGGCGTTAACACCCCATTTTGGGATCAAGCCGGCTTAAAAGTGGATCGCGAAAAAATGCTAAGTGCAGATACAGCAGCCCAAGCCATCTTATTTGCCATTAAAGCAGAACCGAATGCTGTACCAACAGAAATTAATATCCAACCTGATAATCATTTATTTTTCTAGGAAAAACTGTATCCTAACGGGAGGAACACCTATAAACTAATGTAGCCTCGATGAAGATTGATCAGATTCACTTTTACGTTGAAAATGCTTCTTGGTGGCGTAACTGGTTTATTTCCCAAATGGGGTTTGAAACTGTTACTCCTCCCTACAGGGATGAAAAAACGCTCATTGAAGTGGTTAAAAGTGGTGAGGCGGAGTTTCTCCTTTATTCTCCAGAAAGTGAGGAAAGTTTTGTTGCTACCTACTTAAAGCAACATCCCCCAGGGGTTGCCGAAGTAACCTTTGAAGTATCTCATCTTGAAGCAACCCTCCCGAAGATGCAAAAAGAAGGAGTAACCCTATTACAACCCTTACAGACAATTTCCACTAATTCAGGTGATCTCAAATGGTGTCAGATTTTGGGAATAACGGGATTAGTTCATACATTAGTAGAACGAGAGGGGGTAACGCCACTACTACCTTGGCTTCCTGATTGGGGGGAAAAAACCGCTTCTGAGGCTGGTTTATATTTTACAGGGATTGATCATGTTGTGCTTAATGTTGCACAAGGGGCTTTACAGCCAACAGTGCAATGGTATGAACAGGTGTTTGGTTGGCAACGGAAACAAGCCTTTACCATCCAGACTCCTCATTCTGGCTTAAATTCCCAAGTCTTAGTTGATAGGAGTGGGAAAGTCCAGTTTCCTATTAATGAACCCACTTCTGAAACTTCACAAATTCAAGAATTTATTAATCATAATCGCGGTGCGGGGATTCAACATCTTGCCCTGCAAACCCCAAATATTACAGATGTCACCCTGACTCTGAAACAATTAGGGGTCTCTTTTCTGAGAGTTCCTGATACTTATTATACGCAATTACAAGAGAGATTTCCTGAACTCCCTTTTTCACAATTAGAATGGGAACAAATTAAAGAAGCCCAAGTCTTAGTAGATTCAGAAGCCTCAGACTTCACTGGGACAATTAGGAAAAATCCTTTATTATTACAGATATTTACGCAACCTATTTTTTCAGAACCGACATTCTTTTTTGAATTAATTGAACGGCGCGATCGCGCTCAAGGTTTTGGAGAAGGAAATTTCCGTGCTTTATTTGAAGCCATTGAACGGGAACAATTAAGCAACCCTAATCTCTAACTCACATTACGTACTCTAGCTGTAATATCATTTAAGTTTACGTAGTAATTTGCTACCATATACTTTTAATATTCTTGAATTGTATAAAAGAGTTCCCTAAACACCGATCCATCTAAGCCCCCTTTCAAAGGGAGGTTGAAGGGATTTTAGGGGAAGGCAGCAAACACTAATGTATTCCAGATTAGGTTATGAATCAAACTCCAATTCAGACATTTACCCGATTAGAGTTTCTACGACAACCAGAAACTAATCCACCGCAAGAATATATTGAGGGAAAAATCATTCCCAAGCCAATGCCACAAGGAGAACATA
>JBKHER010000029.1:0-13159 GCA_046540715.1 Halothece sp. | reverse complement strand
TCTGAGAGAACCAATGCTTAATCCCAAACCCGAAAGCGCGATGGGGAGAAAGTTTCGTAGCGAGTCGGAATACTGCTTGTCTCGCGATCGCTGTTTCCATCACTGAAGAGAAAACTAAATCAAGGGGATAGGTTTGACATAATTGTCGTAGATAGTGAGGATAACCCGCGATCGCGCATTTTACCACAAAGACTCCTCGCCATCCTTGTAAATAACAGGCTTCCAGTTGGGAGAAAGTTCCCACCGACTCATCTAACGCCAAAGGGGTTGCAAAGTGTCTCGAAAGTTCCTGCATTTCCTCAAACTGACTAGGAGGAAGCGGTTGTTCGATAAACTCCACTTGTCCAGACGCATCAGCAACTTTTAGCCATTGTTCAGCTTCACTGACAGTCAGTCCACCATTAGCATCAAGCCGCAATGTTATTTCTTCTGGAAGAACCTGCATTAGCTGTTGAAACCAAGCCAACTCCTCGGGTAAAGAAAAGACACCAATCTTCCATTTACAAGTTCTTTGTCCCTGTTCTATCGCCAAAGGTACTCTCTCTAAAGCCATTTTTCCCGCCGGTAAGAGATCACTTAAAGCTAATCTATCTTCTTCAATTTTAGTCGCAGTGAAGCCTTCTAAGGCGGACTCAAAAGCAAACTGACAAGCAGGGAATTGTTCAGGTATCTGATAAATTTCTGCTACAGAAATCCCTTGAGAGAACTGAGAACAAAAATTTAAGGCTTCCTCATAGGTTTCCGAACCAAAACGAGGAAGAGGCGCAATTTCGCCATAACTAATGTTTCCCTGACAATCTTCCAAAGCAATAATAATTCCCTTCCGTGTTTTCCATTCCCCCTGACTAGTTTGTAAAGGCTGACGAAAGGGACGATTATAGGGCGTAACCGATAGCTTATAAATATTCAAAACTCAGTTGACAGTCGAGGTTAATCATGAGTCATTGGGTTACAAATAACCAATAACCAATAACTAATAACAAATCAGGAGGAGAGAAAATGTTTCCCTCCCCAAACACCGCATTTTAACTCAGACCCGAAATTGTACGAGCCATATTAAAATCTTTTTCGGTTAATCCCCCTGCATCATGACTGGTCATTTTAATGACAACGGTATTATAAGAAATTTCGATATCAGGATGATGACCAGCTGCTTCGGCAGGTTCTACTAACTTCTTCACAAATTCTACCGCTTCGGGAAAACCTTTGAATTTGCGAGTGCATTTAATGAATTTTCCTTCCCGCGTCCAATCAGACAGTTCCTTAAGTTGGGTTTGAATATCGGAATCACTGAGTAGTTGTACCATAATTGATCTCGTGAGATGGAAAGTAGTAACGACAGTTTAACCACAACTTAGACTGACCAGACAAGATTTGTCTCCTCTCGCAAGATAGAAGTTATTCTCCCCAGCACTTAATTTTTTCTTAACCCTAAAATTACCCTAATGTGGCGATTACAAGCAATTCGTCCTCCTCTGAAGCCCCAAAAAGCGTAAAATTTTGTCACTTTATGTCAGTTTAACGATTACGATTAATAGAGAAGCCCTGCTATTCCTCTGAAGATAAAAGCCACAACTAACTCCCAGATTACACCTTCCTCAACAGAAGATGTCTGCTGGTCAGTTTTAGATACTTTTATCGCGGAGGTTAGCATCGGCTGTTCTTAAAACTTAGAGGAGATAAAAACCATGGCGAGAAGAAAGAAAAAATTTCCCTGCGGACATCAAGGGTATGGACAAATTTGTCATCGATGCGAACAAAAAGAAAGTGACCGCATTAGAAGACAAAACCAACGTCAGGCTTGGGAAGAAAGTTTTAAACATGATCCCATCGACTTAAAAAACCTTCCTAAAAACGTTGTCATCAAAACCCGACGCATTATTTCCCAGTTAAGACAAGATAATAACTATCAGCGTTTTAAGGGAAAGAGGTTACGCCACAATCGCTTTATTATTAGTATTCCCGTCAATCGAGATTATCGTTTAATTTGTCGAGATGAAGGGAGTTATGTTGCTCCCGAAGCAGTAGTCTCCCATCAGGATTATAACGTTTGTAAACCAGGCAGTAGGAAGTAAGACACCTGATCTTGGGTCACAAGTTATGATCGAGGTGAGAGATTTCTGATCCTATAGTAATTCTAAATCAAAAACATTTAACAGTGGGAGCATCTGGCTCCCTAGTAGTAGCCAAGATGGTTGCTGGCTTATCAATTAATTGCAATGACTATCAAACAAGTTTTGTCATGGATGATGATCGAAATACCCGCTTCGGTTATTAGTTATTAGATTACAAACAACGAAGGAAATTAAACTAAATTGGGATCAAGATTAATTTCTTTTTTAGCAAAAGGTAAATCTTGGTTAATCGCTTCTAATTCTGCTTGTTCCATTTCGTTAATTTCATCAATGTAAGCATTTAAGATTTGACTCATTCGTTGATGATAAAAACAATGTAAACTATAGTTAGCTTTAGCTGGAAATCCTCGTCTGCGCTTATGACGACCTCCCGCCCCAGGGTCAAACATTTTTATTCCTTGTTCAATGGACCATTCAATGGGTTTGTAATAACAGGCTTCAAAATGTAAGCAATCAAATTCTTCTAAACATCCCCAATAACGACCATAAAGATTTTCCCCTTTTCGTAAACAAAAGGATAACCCAACAGGACGGTGATAGTCTTCGGAATACGCAGCAAATACCACAACTCGCTGGACATAATTGGGATAAAGTTGCTCAAAAAATTGACGAGTGAGATATTTACTCATGCCAAAAAATTGGTCACAAGTGTTGCTATAAAATTGATAAATTAACGGAAACATCCAATGGGGAATATCATCGCCAGCGTGAACTTTGATCTCTAGTCCGGCTTTTTCTACCTTTTTTCGTTCCCGTTTAATATTGCGCCGTTGGTTGGCGTTAAAGAGTTTCAGATAATCATCAAAACTTTCTAAACCGGAATTTTCCCAAATATAACTATGGTGCTGCCAACCCCGAAACCCAAATTGTTCTAATAGAGGTTTCCAGTGTGGATCGACAAATAAAAAATGACACCCCGTAATTTTTTGCTGGTAACAAAAGTCTTCAATGGCTTTGACCATAATTTCGGTTAAAAGGGTTTCATCTTCATCAGCAGCTACTAAAAACCGATACCCCACAGCAGGAGTAAAGGGAGTCATTCCTAATAACTTGGGATAGTAGTTTACCCCTAACTGATAGGCTAAATTAGCCCATTGGTGATCAAAAACAAATTCACCATAACTATGCCCTTTTAAGTAGAGAGGGGCAGCCGCAACAAGATTGCGATCTTTCCAAATTGTTAAATGACAAGGTTGCCAACCGCGACGAGGGGTAACACTTCCAGATTTTTCGAGATTATGTAACCATTCCCACTCTAAAAAAGGAGTAGAAAGGGGTAACGCAAGAGCATCCCATTTCTCTTTCGGAATGTTTTTGATTTGTTCTTGCCAGCGCACTGTATATTGAGAAGAAGAACTCGGATGGTTAGTCATTAGGCAGTTATCCCAATTTGCAGTTAATGGGGGTTTGTTCTCATCGACTCTTACTTTCACAGGGTAGCAATTCTGAGACTTATCTTGCTGTATTTTTTGGATCACCTTTTGCTTATTTTGTCAACCCTTTGGCTAATCAATTTCTATTTCGTTACATCACTTAATGTGTCAGTAAGGGGGCAAAAATTTTAGGAAAATTCTGATCGCTTAACGGCTTTTCGGCTTTAGAGCTTCTAATTTTACTTTTTTATAGAGAAGAGCCATTATCTCCCTTGACTTTAGCAAAAAAAATATTAAGTTGCAAGTTTTAGCGTCTCTAAGCCCTTGTTTTCGTTATAGGTTAAGGATTGTAATATAAGTAAAAATAATTAAATTAGCCAATAAAATTTGTTTATCTTATATCAAGCGCAAGCAGAGATGAAAAGCGAATAAGAAGATTAAAGACAAAAAAAACTACCAAAAATTAGGGATTAGCGGTAAGCTAAGAAGAAGGTAACAAAATATTGCAAAATTACATTTCTATGACAATCTCTTTTCAAAGTCTCGGTATCTCTGAAGCAAGATCAAAGCAGTTAGAGACACTGGGCTTCGATCAACCGACTGATGTCCAAACCCAAGCCATCCCTGAAATCCTAAAAGGCAAGGATGTTGTGGGTCAGTCCCAAACAGGAACTGGCAAAACCGCTGCCTTTTCCCTTCCGATTTTAGAACAGATTAACGTGGAACAGACCGCTGTCCAAGCGTTAATTCTGACCCCAACTCGGGAACTCGCGCAACAGGTGGCTGATGCGATTCAAACCTTTTCTCACGATCGCGCTTTGAGAGTTTTAACGGTTTATGGCGGTCAGTCCATTGAGCGACAAATTCAACAGCTTAAGCGTGGCGTACAAGTCATCGTAGGAACTCCAGGGCGCATCATTGACCTCCTAAATCGGAAAGCCCTCCGTTTTGAAACCCTACGCTATGTCGTGCTGGATGAAGCAGATGAAATGCTCAGTATGGGCTTTATTGATGATGTGCGAGAAATTCTCCGCCAAGCACCAGAACAGCGACAAACGGCTTGCTTTTCCGCAACTATGCCCCGACAAATCCAAGACTTGATTAAACAGTTTATGGATAATCCGGTGCGGCTGAAAGTGGACCAACCGAAAGGTAGCCCGAAACAAATTCAACAGCGGGTGTATAAAGTTCCCCGAGGTTGGAATAAAATCCAAGCACTGAAGCCAATTTTAGCTGTCGAAAACCCTGAGTCGGCACTGATTTTTGTTCGCACCAAACGCACTGCAAATGAAATTAATCAGCAGTTACAAGCCAGTGGCTACAGTGTGGATGAATATCATGGTGACTTAAGCCAAATCCAACGAGAACGGTTAGTCCAACGGTTTCGGAATAACCAGGTGCGCTTAGTGGTCGCCACCGATATTGCGGCGCGAGGCTTAGACGTGGAAAATCTTTCCCATGTCATTAACTTCGATCTTCCCGATAATATCGAAACTTATATTCATCGCATTGGACGCACCGGACGGGCTGGAAAAGAGGGGATTGCGGTTAGTTTAAGTTTACCGCGCGATCGGCAGACGCTGCGTCAAATTGAAGGACGTTTACGTCAACGACTGAATTTCCTCTCCATTCCCAAACGATCTGAAATTGAAGCTCAACGGTTAGAAAAATTACGAGAAGACTTGCACAATAGCTTAGGCGGCGAACGGATGGCTTCCTTCTTACCCTTAGTGCGAGAACTCAGTGATGAATATGATCCTCACGCGATCGCAGCGGCAGCATTACAAATGATTTACGATGAAAGTCGCCCCAACTGGTTAGACGAAAACTGGCAAGATCCCCCCAGTGATGGATCTAAGCCCAAACCCAAACCTCGCAATCAAGGAAACTCGAAACCCTCAGTTCGTTCTACTTCTGCCAAACGCTCGTAAACCTGCTTAATTCAGGTCACATTTGCCGAAGTTTATGATAAGGTGAGTACGGGAGCTATTTTCCAAGGATAAACCGACATCATTAGAAATTTTCCCTAGATTTTCGATGTCAGGCGCATCCCCAACAGGTTGGTACTGGAGACGCACGTTAAGCCGATAATGTGACACATCAGCCAGCCTTATTCTTCTAATGAGCTGGGTTTTGCGCCCTCCCTTGGTTTTTAGTCTGTTATTTTAGAAGCCATAAAAATAAGAAACCCGTGACCACAACAAGAGTTTCGCCAGCTACCCCCTATTCAACGCCAAATTACATTCAAGATCGGACACAGTGGTCTGGTCTTATCGAAGCCTATCGTTCTTTTCTCCCCGTTAGTGATCAAACCCCTGTAGTGACTCTTAATGAAGGGAATACGCCACTGATTCCAGCCTATAGCCTTTCCCAACGAGTGGGAAAAGGGGTAAAAATTTATGTCAAGTATGATGGTCTTAACCCCACGGGTAGTTTCAAAGATCGGGGAATGACCATGGCGATTTCTAAAGCCAAAGAAGATGGGGCAAAAGCTGTGATTTGTGCTAGTACCGGCAATACCTCCGCAGCGGCTTCTGCTTATGCGGTTCGTGCTGGCTTAAAGCCCTTTGTGCTGATCCCAGATGGCTATGTCGCCCTCGGAAAACTCGCCCAAGCCTTACTTTACGGGGCAGAAGTGATTGCCATTGATGGCAACTTTGATGATTGTTTCAATTTAGTGCGACAGATTGCTGATGAATATCCTGTAACGTTGGTTAACTCTGTCAATCCTTATCGCCTCGAAGGACAGAAAACCGCTGCCTTTGAAGTGGTGGATCAATTGGGAGATGCTCCTGACTGGCTTTGCATTCCTGTCGGTAATGCCGGCAATATCTCAGCATATTGGATGGGGTTTTGTCAATACCATCAGCAGAATAAATGTGAAAAGCTGCCACGAATGATGGGTTTCCAAGCCACAGGATCAGCGCCAATTGTTGAAGGGCATCCTGTTAAGTCTCCCAATACAGTCGCAACCGCCATTCGGATTGGGAATCCAGCGAACTGGAAACGGGCTTTAGCGGTACAAGATGCCAGTCAAGGGGAATTTAATGCGGTCAGTGACGAGGAAATTTTAGAGGCTTATCGGATTTTAGCCCGAGAAGAAGGGATATTTTGTGAACCGGCGAGTGCGGCTTCAGTGGCGGGTTTATTAAAATTTCAAGATCAAATTCCCAGTAACGCTACAGTGGTTTGTGTGTTAACTGGAAATGGCTTGAAGGATCCTCAAAGCGCGATCGATTATGCCCAAGCCCAAGTCAAAGTCGGGATAGCTTCGGAGTTAGAGTCTGTGGCTAAGGTGATGGGTTTCTAGAAGCGTTCGATAATTCCCCCGCCGAGAACGACATCGCCGTCATATAACACGGCAGCTTGACCGGGGGTAACGCCAAATTGGGGTTCGTCAAACATGAGTTTAATGCGACCTTCTTCTAGGGGGACAATGCTAACTTTAGCTGGGCGCGATCGATAGCGAATTTGTACCTCGGTTGGGATGGGCGTTTGTGGTTCCCGAATCCCTAGCCAATTCATACGTCCCACTGTACATTCACTGCGCGTTCCACTGCTACGATTACCGACAATCACTCGATTCATCGCTGGATCTAATTTAATCACATAGAGGGGTTCAGCGGCGGCAATCCCTAACCCTTTCCGTTGTCCAATGGTGTAGTGATGAATGCCATTATGATGCCCTAAAACATTGCCTTCTTGATCCACAATTTCCCCTTCTTTTTGGTTAATATGTTCATCTAAGAAGGTACGCATGGAACCATGGGCTTCGACCAGACATAAGTCTTGGCTTTCTGGTTTGTCGGCGGTTTTCAGGTTATAAGTTTGGGCAATTTCACGGGTTTGGGTTTTTTCTTTCTCTCCTAACGGAAAAATGGTGTGTGCTAACAGATCTTGAGGAAGATCATAAAGGAAGTAAGATTGATCTTTAGCGCGATCGCGCGCTCTTAATAATTGATAGCGATCCTGATCGGGATTATACTGAATTCGAGCATAATGTCCGGTCGCTACACAATCAATACCCAATTCTTCACGGGCATAAGTCAGCATGGGAGAGAATTTAACCGCTTTATTACATTGAGAACAGGGTAAAGGAGTCACGCCAGACTCATATCCCGAGACTAAATAATCTACAATATTGCTTTGAAACGCCTCCCGACTATCGACAATGTGATGGGGAATCCCTAGCTGTTCACAAATAAACGCCGCATCAACCATCCCCTCAGAACAACATTGTCCTTTTCCTTTCATTAGCCACAATGTTACTCCCTCTACCTCATATCCTTGATGATGTAGAATGGCTGCTGCGGTGGAACTATCCACGCCTCCTGATAAGCCAACAACTACTTTTTTACTCATTTTCTTAGGCTCAGAAAAAAACCGACACTTTTCTAGGCTAGCATCGTCCACTAAGATGTTGTTATGATTCCGCCAGATTATCTCTACTATTCGGGATACCGATGCCACAAACTATGACTTTCTTCAGCCGTTCCTTTCTAGTTGCAAATTCTTTTCTCGTTTTAAGTGCTAGCAATGTTCTTTCTCAAACCTTACCACCTCCCCCACCCGAAAATAATTCCCAGAGTGAAAAGGTTAGGGAATATGAATTTGAAGCCCCTAGTGATTCATCTTCGGCTTCGGGAAATAAGCTTTTTCGGGTACAAATTTACGGTAGTAGTGAGCAATTACTCTCGGTTGTTCGTCGCGTTGAACCTGATGCCTTTGTTCGGGATGGTAAAGATGTAATTCAAGCAGGGTTATTTTCGGATCAGGCAAAAGCCAACTCCCTAGTTGAAGAATTAGACAACCAAGGAGTAGAAGCTGAAATTATCCCTATCAACGAGGAGTCACAAAGTCGTTCTTCTAATCGAGAATCCATTTCGCTATCTTCTGCTGATTCTACACCAATTAATAAAGAGCCTCCTTCCCCTGAAGAGGGAAATGAGGCTGCGATCGCTGATTCTTCTCAAAATCAAACCGAAAGCAAGTCTCGCGCTTATTATGTCGTGATTCCAGGGAATCGGGAACAAGTTTCAACCCTAGTACAGAGGGCGCAAGAAGCAGGGGTTAAGTCTGATTTAATTCAACAACGAGATGCCCCCAGAGGAACTCATGTTGCAGTGGGACCATTTGAGAGTCGTAATGAAGCCAGTCGCTGGAATGAGCAACTAAAAGCTGAGGGATTAGACAGAGCAAGGGTTTATTTTGGTCGATGAAAGAAAAACAATTTGCCCCGGCAACTGAACGCAACCGCGATCCCATTTTAGAGGTTTTACAGCAAGTTTTACCGCCCACAGGAACTGTTTTAGAAATTGCCAGTGGAACGGGAGAACACGCGGTTTATTTTGCCCCAAGGTTACAGCCTCGTTTTTGGCTTCCTTCTGAGCCTAACCCCATTTTACGGGAAAGTATTCTGGCTTGGAAGGAAGAATATCCCTGTGATTATCTCTATCCCCCCTTAGCCATTGATGTGCAAGCCAATAAGCCTTGGTTACTAGAGAATCAGGAGATTAGCGCGATCGTTTGTATTAATTTGATTCATATTGCCCCTTGGCAGGCCTGTGAAGGCTTAATGCAGGGTGCAGGAAGGTTACTCCCTCAAGGTGGGGTTTTGTACTTATATGGGCCATTTAAGTGGGAAGGAGTCCATACTGCCGAAAGTAATGCCCGTTTTGATTTGAGTCTGCAACAGCAAAATCCACAGTGGGGAGTGCGAGATTTAGAAGCGGTGGTTTCCTTAGCTCAAGTTCATCAATTAGAATTGCAAAATGTAATCCCTATGCCGGCTAATAACTTTTCTGTGGTTTTCTCTCATAAAAACGCCCTAGAAAAAACTAGAGCGTCTCTCATCAACTTAAAAAATCAACATTAGAGCTGTTTCACTTCTGAAACTAACTCCCCAAGCATTTCTTTGGCACTCCCAAAGAGCATCGTCGTTTTATCCGCGAAAAAGAGTTCATTTTGGATACCAGAGAAACCAGTACCAAGACTGCGTTTAATAACAATGGTTTGCTTGGCTTTATCCACCTCTAAAATGGGCATGCCATAAATCGGGCTTCCCGCATCATGACGCGCCCCTGGGTTAACCACATCATTTGCCCCCACAACTAAGGCAACATCCGTTTGTTCAAACTGCGGATTAATGTCGTCCATATCATAGAGCTGCGTATAAGGGACATTTGCTTCAGCCAGTAACACATTCATGTGTCCAGGCATTCTGCCAGCAACGGGGTGAATGGCATATCGAACCTCTACACCATTTTGTTCGAGAAGAGTAGCTAATTCCTGAATCGCCTGTTGAGCTTGTGCCACTGCCATGCCATAACCAGGAACAATGACCACAGAACGGGCATAGCGTAACATCATCGCTGCTTCTTCTGAACCAATGCTGCGAACCACTTTATCCCCTAAATCAGAGCCTTCAGCCCCAGGAACACCACCAGAGTCACCGCCACCGAATGCACCAAAGAGAACACTGATTAAAGAGCGATTCATGCCTTTACACATGATCTCGGTGAGAATTAAACCGGAAGCCCCGACTAACGCCCCAGCGATAATCAGCATATTGTTCATGACCACGAACCCTGCAGCACTGGCAGCGAGTCCAGAAAGGGAGTTTAAAAGGGAGATAACCACAGGCATATCTCCACCGCCAATGGGAAGGACAAATAACACCCCAAAGACAGTGGCAAGTCCAATCATGGTAAAGAATGCGGCTTGGTCGCTGGTATTGGCAATTAAAAAGCCACTACTGACGATAAATGCACCAGCAATGGCGATATTCACAGGCTGTTGTAACGGGAAAGTGACGGGTTTACCCGTGATGACTCCTTGTAATTTGCCAACGGCTACTAAACTGCCACTGAGAGTCGCCCCCCCAATAAAGATGCCTAAAATAACGGTAATTGTCGCATCGAGGGGAACCGCAGCTTCACTCTGAACTAATCGCCAAAATTCGCCCATCGCAACCAACGCTGAGGCAGCCCCTCCTAATCCATTGAGGAAGCCTACCATCTGGGGCATTGCTGTCATGGCAACGGTTTTGGCAATAATCACGCCAATGGCACTCCCAATCGCAATGCCAATTAAAACCCATTGATAATTGAGAATATTTTGGTCAAGTAGCGTTACTAGCACCGCCAATAACATCCCAGTGGCGGATAAAAAGTTCCCATTGCGAGCGGTTGCTGGAGAACCGAGTTTTTTTAAGCCGAGAATAAACAGGGAAGCCGCGACAAGATAGCTAATTTGAATCCCTGTGGGTAGTAATGTTGTTAAATCGTTCACGTATGATTATTCCTCCTTACTTTTTGAACATCTGTAACATTCTGTCTGTGACTAAAAAACCACCAACGACGTTAATTGTAGCGAGGACGACGGCAATCAAGCCCATTACTGTCGTAACTGTACTATTGCCACTTGCTCCGGCAATTAACACCGCACCGATAACGGTAATTCCGGAAATAGCATTTGCCCCTGACATGAGGGGAGTATGGAGCGTTGGGGGAACTTTGTTAATCACTTCAAAGCCGACAAAGGCTGCCAACACAAACACAAATAAACTGGCAATGAGAGTTGTTTCCATGGTTATTTCCTTTTGACTATACTTTCGACTCGGCTTTAGCGGCTAAAATTTCTTTCACTTTTTGATTACGAAGTTCGCCGTTGTGGGTGAGACAAATACTATCAATGATGTCGTCGTCAAAGTCGAGTTGTATTTGTTCTTCTTTCACCAGATATTGCAGCAGGGTAGAAATGTTTTTGCTATACATCTGGCTGGCGTGAATGGGAACAGAGGAGGGGAGATTAATCGGTCCAATGATGGTAATGCCGGGTTCCATTTGAATGTCTTTTCCCGCTTCGGTGGGTTCGCAGTTCCCTCCCTGTTCTCCAGCTAGGTCAACAATAACTGAGCCTGGTTTCATTTCTTTAATCATGTCATTGGTGACAAGTTGAGGAGCCCGTTTCCCTTGCACTTGCGCGGTGGTAATGACTACATCGGCATTGGCTACCTCTTTGGCAATGAGTTCTTGGGATTTTTGTTTGGCATCTTTGGAGACTTCTTTGGCGTAACCGTCTTTGGTGGTGGTTTCTTCTTCCGTGCTCATTTCCACAAACTCACCGCCAAGACTTTGCACTTGTTCTTTGACTTCTGGACGAATATCAAAGGCTTTCACTAACGCACCGAGACGACGGGCGGTGGCAATGGCTTGTAAGCCCGCAACCCCAACGCCAATGACAAAGACAGTAGCGGGGCGAATGGTTCCAGCGGCGGTGGTTAACATGGGGAAGAATTTCGGAAGTGCGCTCGCCCCCAAAAGCACGGCTTTATACCCGGCGATATTGGCTTGAGAGGATAAAGCATCCATACTTTGAGCGCGACTGGTACGAGGCATTAATTCTAAGCTAAAGCTGTTAATGCCTTGTTCTCCCAGTTTTTGGATCAGTTCCGGTTCTCCAAAGGGGTTGAGTAGCCCTACTACTGATTTTCCAGCGGGTAAGAGGGGAAGCTCTTCCTCTTTTAGTGCCGAAACTTTAACAATTATGTCAGTATTTTGCCAAAGGGTGGCTTTATCGCTGACAATAGTTGCACCAGCTTGTTCATAATCGCGATCGCTGAAAAAGGCAGCTTCTCCAGCCCCAGCTTCTACGTCAATTTCCCAGCCTTGTTTGACAAGACGGGAAACGACATCTGGGATTAACGCGACACGGCGTTCTCCCACTTCGATTTCTTTCGTTACTGCTACTTTCATGTCTAATCGAGTTATTCTACAAGAAGTTCTGCGTTAAGCGACAACAAATGATCTATTTTTAGGTTCGATTGATCAGTTGTCAAATGTCTTTAAGAATCATAGCAAATGCCATTCTAGGGAATTTTTGAGTTTTTATTAAGAAGCGTATGAGATTCGATCAACCTTGGCTACGACTCTTTTTGGTTTTACTGCTAAGTCTGGTGTTAACCGCTTGTGGCAATAATACGCCCCCCAAGGGGTTGGCTCCGGGGCGAGAGATTGTGAAGCACGCGATCGCGCGTCAACTTACTTTAACTGAAGATCGTCTCACCAACCAGCTAGATAGTCCTACCACAACGGACTTTGAAATTAAAAACTTAAACATTAAAACCCTGACTCCGCTTTATATTGCTGATTTACCGACTTATCAAATTAATGGCACTTATTCTCTCAATTTAAATCTCCCCCGACAAGAAATTACTCAAGAAAATAACCCTTTTGAAGTGTATTTACAACGACAAGTGGAAGGAAAAACTTGGCGATTATTAATTCCTAAAAACCGTGACCCAGTTGAGGAAGAAAAACAAGTTACCACTTGGAAAAGTTATCTTGTTACTTAGAAATGTCTAATAATGAGGTGAGCGAAGGTCATTTATGTTAGGACAAAAACGTTTATTTAATATCACTGAATATTATCAGATGGCAGAGGCGGGGATTCTCACGGAGCGCGATCGCGTAGAATTAATTCAAGGAGAAATTATTCCTAGGTCCCCGATTGGGTTTCGTCATGCTGCCACGGTTAAGCGTCTTAATGAATTATTAGGAAATCGTTTCGGCGATCAAGTGATTCGTGGCATCCAAGATCCCATTACGCTGAATGATCAATCCGAACCGCAACCTGATGTTATTTTGCTAC
>JBKHER010000028.1:0-13375 GCA_046540715.1 Halothece sp. | reverse complement strand
AACTCACCTTATATCCCTGCTCTAAAGAGACAGGGTTTTACGGCGATCATGATAAGAGATAACCTAATCCCACTAAAACTGTTCCTTTTGACTTTTTAACTATTGAGCGACTTTGGGACGACATTGGTGCAATAGGGCGTGTAAATCGACAACATGACCAATAATAGCAACGGCGGGGGCGCTAAAGTCGGCTTCTTTCATTTTCTCAATGATTGTCTCCAGAGAACCTGTTATTTCTTCTTGTTGGGGACAAGTTCCCCATCTGATTAATGCTACGGGGGTGTCTGCGCTTAATCCAGCTTTGAGGAGTTGCGGAATAATGTTTTCTAGGTTATGAATGCCCATATAAATGACGATGGTTTCTGATCCTTGCGCGATCGCGCTCCAGTTGATCTTCGGACGATATTTCCCTACTGCTTCGTGTCCAGTGACAAAGGTAACTGAGGAGCTAATATTGCGATGAGTAAGCGGAATTCCTGCATAAGCTGGGGCAGCAACGCCTGAGGTAATCCCTGGCACAACTTCTACGGCGACACCTGCTTCTACTAAGTCGCCCATTTCCTCGCCGCCGCGTCCAAAAACAAAGGGATCACCGCCTTTTAAGCGCACTACCACCGCATTATCTTGGGCTTTTTCGATCATTAACTGTGTGGTTTCTCCTTGCAGTTTAGAATGTCGTCCCCGACGTTTCCCGGCATTAATTTTTTCCGCTTGGGGGCTAATCATGGCTAAAATCCCCTCGCTGACTAAGGCATCATAAATGACTACGTCGGCGTGTTCCAGTAAGGTTTTTCCTTTCAGGGTAAATAATCCTGGATCCCCGGGTCCTGCACCAATTAAATAAACTTTACCAAGCGGTTTTTGATGAGTCATAGACAAATATATTCTTCAATAATTAAATCAGCCAGGGAGAGGCGATCGCTGAGGGGATTTTTTAACTCAAAGGTCACTTGTGGAAACTCAGTTTGTAGGGTGTGAATCTGTTGCGCGATCGCGTCAGTAATCCCACCTGCAAACAGAAAATAAGGAATGATTTCAATTGCCTGTTTTCCTTGGGCAACAAAGGCTCCCACTTGTTCAGTCAACGTCGGGGAAACCGACCAATAAGCAACGTTTGCCTCTAATTGTTGGGCTAGAGTTGTAATGGGTAAATTCCCTCCTTTCCGCCGACTCCCATGTGAAATTATTATTGTAGCGGATGATGTCTGATCAAAGGAAACAGAAGATGGTGCAGTTTCTGCTATTTTTTGCGCCATTAAGGGAGATGATCCCAAATAAGGCTTAAGATCAATCCTGACGGAGTTTCCTACTTGTTTTTGGGCGACTAAAATCGCGTTGGGGATATCTTCTCGCACATGAACCCCTGGCAATAGAAAAAGAGGAATTACCTGTAAGGAAGTTTTTCCCTGCTGTTGCATTTTGGGGACAATCACCTGCGCGATCGTTTCCTCTAGGCTAAGCGGGGCTAATTCCAACGCCGCCGTCTCTACAAACGGTTCTGGGGGTTTCGTCATTACCGCTGTTCTTTCTGAGCTAGAAACAGTCAACGCCGTCGCCATTTGATCACGTAACCCTTGCGCTAACCGAGAAACCTCTTGTGCTGGGCGAGGATCGCGACTGCCATGATATACCAGTAAATAAGCAGTTTTGTCTAACAACAGCTATAAATTGCAACTAAACTTAACGTCCAGTTTCATCATAACCTGATAGAATCAACTAATTTGTAACATTTTTAGCCAATTAAGGGGCTAACCGTTCTCGTAACCAACTGCCATCAGACTGTTGAGTGTAGCAAAGCCGATCATGTAGGCGATTGGGACGACCTTGCCAAAATTCGATTTCTGTAGGAATCAGACGATAGCCTCCCCAGTGAGGAGGTTTCGGAATTTTCTGATTAGCATACTTTTGTTCTAATTCCCAAGTTTTTTCTTCTAAAACTCGTCGGGATTCAATGACTCGACTTTGAGGAGAAGCCCACGCCCCCAACTGGGAACCAATCGGGCGACTGGCAAAATACTCTTCTGATTCGGCAGGCGAGACTTTTTCCACAGACCCTTCAATGCGAACTTGACGTTCTAATTCCACCCACCAAAATACTAACGCTGCCCTCGGATTTTCAGCTAATTGTTGTGCTTTGTGGCTTTTATAATTGGTATAAAACACAAAACCTGTGTCATCTAACCCTTTGAGGAGGACAATGCGTGCTGATGGCTTTCCCTGAGAATCAGCAGTAGCTAAGGTCATCGCATTGGGATCGGGTAAGTTAGCATTAAGGGCTTGATCAAACCAAGTTTGAAACTGAATCAAAGGATTAGGATCCGTTTCGCTTTCATTTAAGCCTGCGCGAGTATAATTCCGACGTAAGTTAGCGACATGAGAAGTCATAATTCATTATCAGTTATTGGTTATTAGTGATGAGTTTTTGGGTGCAATCTCCGATCACATATATTTTAATACAGGTTCAGGAACAACTCTTAATTGTCCAGAGCGACATTTTTCTAAGTCAACCCAACGGGCAATTTTTTGTCTTTCTCCCTCATTAAAAGTAATCTCTTCTAATTGATAAAACTTTGGATCAGCAAAATCACATTGATACAGTTGGATGACTTCATGTCCGGGTTGACCATTAAAGGAAAAAATGCTTTCTAAACAAGTCAGATATTGGATATGGTTTAACTCAGCATTTAACTCCTCTTGGAACTCTCGTTTTAAGGCTTCTAAACTGGTTTCACCAAAATCAACTCCTCCTCCCAAAGCCCGATAAAAATATTCTTGCTTCGTTTTGTCGTAACCTTCTGACAGAAAAATACGATGATTGTGATCTTTAATTAAACCGAGTACCAAAAAACGAATTTCATTCGGGTCGTGCATAACATAAATTCTATAAATTGCAACCTAATATGTTAGCAAATTAATCGAGCTAACCCTTAAGTCTAGATGGCTAGACTAACCTTGTTGGAATGAATTTCTACTCATTAGGGGGGAGTGTGACACCCCTTGAATACAAAAAAACATTAAGATATCTTCTGATAACCTCCTCTCAGACGGTGAAGTATGTCTCGATAACTGATAAAATAAAGGAGAATAAAGGTTGGCAAAGCCAACTTCAACAAATTAGAAAAGCTGATTGAAATAAGGATATAGGACATGGTAGCAACTGCAGAAGTCACCGATAGCAGCTTCCAACAGGAAGTCCTAGAAAGCGACCAAACTGTACTGGTCGATTTTTGGGCCCCTTGGTGTGGCCCTTGTCGGATGGTCGCTCCCGTAGTGGAGGAAATCTCTGAACAATATGCTGGTCAAGTGAAAGTTGTTAAGGTCAATACTGATGAAAATCCCAATGTGGCTAGTCAATATGGAATCCGTAGTATTCCTACCTTAATGATATTTAAGGAGGGTCAGCGCGTGGATATGGTTGTTGGTGCAGTTCCAAAAACCACACTAGCTAATACCTTAGAAAAGTATCTATAAGCGATCACATCCACATTTGCTCAAACTATCAAAAGAAGCTATCTTATCAGATCGTGAAGGGGTTTTCCTAGACCATCACGATGAACAGGATTAAATCATTTTCGGGGGCGAAACTGGCTAGATTAATCAGAGATGACCTCTTCTATCACAGAAGGGGGCTGTCTTCTGACGATTGGTCAGGTTATCCCCTGATTTTCAGCACTTCAGACTGGCGTTGAGTTTGAATTAGCGTCATTAGAAAATAAGTTTTTATGGATGGATCTCCGAGTCAAAACAGTTTTGATGCTGTAGCTAGCGAAATTAAACATTTAGCGAAAAAACTTCCTGAAACCGAAAAAGGAAATTGGATAGAGAAGGCTTTAGCAATTCTACTTCATCTTGGGGAAGAAGAGATCGCAACAGCAGATTGGAAAGTAATCACCGCAACTCTCAAAGATTTAGAAAAAGGGTTTAAGGTGTTTCAGCCCTATCGTCATACTCGTAAGGTAACGATTTTTGGTTCTGCACGTAGTTCTCCAGAAGGAGAAACCTATCGGCTAGCCAAACGGTTTGCTCAGTATTTAGTAGAACAAGGGTTTATGGTGATGACCGGGGCCGGGGGTGGAATTATGGCAGCAGGAAATGAAGGGGCCGGGCGTAAGAATTCCTTTGGTTTAAATATTGATCTTCCGTTTGAGCAAGGAGCAAATGCTAATATTCATAATGATGAAAAGTTAATTAATTTTAAGTATTTCTTTACAAGGAAATTATTTTTCTTACGAGAAAGTGACGCGATCGCGCTTTTTCCAGGGGGATACGGAACGCAAGATGAAGCCTTTGAATGTTTAACTCTCTGTCAAACAGGAAAACAGTCTCCAATTCCTTTAGTGTTAATTGATCAGCCAGGAGGCGATTATTGGAAGGCTTGGGATCGCTATATTTGCAAGCATTTAATTAAAGAGGGGTTCGTTAGTCCAGACGATAACTGTATTTATACCATGACTGATGACTTAGAAGTGGCTTGTCGCGCGATCGAGAATTTTTATCGGGTTTATCATTCCAGCCGTTATGTTGGTAACTTATTAGTCATGCGCTTAAATGGAGAACCGACAGACGCACAGGTAGCATGGCTAAATCAAGAATTTAGGGATATTATCGTTGAAGGAAACATTGAGAAAAGTGGCTCTCTAAAGGAAGAAAATGCTGATGGGACAGATCATCTACCGCGCTTAGTCTTCCAATTCAACCAACGAGACTTAGGACGTTTGTATAAGTTAATTCGACGCATTAATAGCTTTTTCATACCAGTTCCCTCTCCAGTGGAAACTCATCCCGAACGAAAATAATTTTAGGCTTAGGCTTGACAAAGTGCAATTAGGTATGAGAATATAAATTATATTGGTTGCTTTTAACGCGGGTGTAGCTCAGTGGTAGAGCGTCACCTTGCCAAGGTGAATGCCGTGGGTTCGAATCCCATCACCCGCTTTCTAAAGTTACTTTGATGCCAATGTCAGGCTTCGCCGCTTCTTGATCCAAATTTGATCACCCTCCCTTTTTTGCGCCAATAGCACCGAGATCAGCTCTCACGGTACGGTCTGTGTCATCGGAAACAACTAATGACCAACGAGCCATAGCAAACACCTATGAGGATAAGCACACTAACATATATTCTAAAGCGTTTGATGCTTGAATGCTACTTTACGCTTAATGATCAAAGAAATAAAGATTAAAAGTCTGCGGAGCGCCACTTGACAACCCGAGCAATTTAAACCATAATGGATTCAAAATGGAATCATTCGTGGCGTGCTTCAATAATGGCAACAACAATTACTGTAAAAAACCTACCTGATGATATTTATGAACGTCTCAAAGAATCTGCTAAAGCTAATCAGCGTAGTATTAACAGTGAGGTCATTGTCTGTCTGAAAAAAAACCTCCTCTCAGCAAAGGTTTCTCCCCAAGAGCGGATTGACCGCGCTCGTCAACTTAGAAAATCTCTCAAAGCTGGCGATTTTAACCTTGAGGAAATTGCCAAGGGGATTGATTCAGACCGTCTATGATTGTTGTTGATACCAATATTATCAGTTATTTTTATCTGCCGACGGAGAAAACCACAGAGGTGGAGCGTCTCTTAATACAAAACCCAGAATGGGCTGTCCCTATTCTCTGGCGCAGTGAATTTCGCAATGTCCTCGGTCTTTACTTACGCCAGGGGTTGTTAACCTTTGATCAGGCTTATGCTATTGTCGGGGAAGCTGAGATGTTGTTATGGGACAAAGAATTTGAAGTTGCTTCCTTTGATGTGTTGCGCTTGGTAGAGAAAAGGGGTTGCTCTGCTTATGATGGTGAGTTTGTCGCTCTAGCAATGCAACTGGAAACGGTACTGGTAACAGAAGATCAAAAACTGATTAAAGCCTTCCCGAAAACGGCGGTTACTTTGTCAGATGTGTTGGCGTGAACTTTTTATCCTTAAAAACAATGACGAGCAACAAGCAGGCTAACTTCAGAGGTTTTCGAGAAAATGACCGATTTTCTGCGCGGCTTGCTCTAATTTAGTTGCCTCTCGAACCAATGCGATGCGAACATAGCCTTCTCCAGACTTCCCAAATCCCGAACCGGGTGCTAAAGCCACCCCTGTTGCTTCTACTAGCTGAGTGCAAAAGTCCATGGAATTTCCTTGCCAAGTGTCGGGAATTTTTGCCCAGAGGTACATGGTGGCGTTGGGAGTAGGAACATTCCAGCCCACTTTTTTGAGGGCGTTAACGAGAAGATCACGGCGATGTTCAAAGGTATCAACGGTTTTTTGGATGCTACTTTGATCCCCCTCTAAAGCCGCGATCGCGCCATTGAGAATCCCCCGATACTGATTAAAATCAATCACTGACTTCACTTGACGCAGGGCGAGAATTAAATCAGCATTCCCCACCGCAAAGGCAATGCGAAAACCGCCCATATTATAGGACTTAGAAAAGGTAAAAAACTCGATGGCAATGTCTTTATCACGATCTGCCTGTAATACGGAAGGAGCGGGAGGAGAACCCGAAAATACCATATCGCCATAGGGAAAATCATGGACAAGCGCGATCGCGTTTTCCTGACAAAACTGTACCGCCTCCTCAAAAAAGGATAACGGCGCTAAGGCGGTGGTGGGGTTATGGGGATAACTTAGCACCATCATCTGGGCTTTTTCCCGCACTTCAGGAGGAATATCAGCAAAAACGGGCAGAAAGTTATTCTCCGCCAACGTTGGTAACCAATAAATTTCCCCCCCCGCTAAATGAATGCCTCCCGAGTGAGACGGATAACTGGGGTCTTGTAATAGGGCAATATCCCCTGGATCCAGTAACGCTAAAGGAAGATGCGCCGTTCCTTCCTGACAACCAATCAGGGTTAACACTTCCGTTTCTGGGTCAACCCTAACCCCATATTTCCCCTCAAACCAATTTGCCACCGCCTTGCGAAAAGGCTGCGTACTGTGAAAAAGGGCATAACCATGGGTACTGGGATCATCAAGAGACTCTTTAATGGCATTTAAAACATGGTCTGCCGCTGGTAAATCCGACGAACCGAGGGACAAATCAATAACTTCTTTTCCCGCCGCTTTTGCCCTTGCTTTTGCCGCATCCATATCAGCAAAGACATTACGGCGTAGAGGTTGGAGACGTTGAGCAAATTTCATGGTTAGTTATTGGTTATTGGTTATTAGTTATTAGTTATTGGTTAAGGCTGGCTGAATTAAGCTGAAAATTTTATGAGATCAGGCTTTCAACTGTTAATGAAGCCCTACTTTTTCAGTGACCAACACCAATAACAAATAACGAACTTCACCGACAATTGGACTTTTTCAGCCAATCCTAGCTAAGTAATTGTCATTATTATTAGTTAAGACAGAAACTGCTCGATATTGGCTTTTAACTTATCTTTAGTAATCGCCCCTTCATAAGACCATTGCACCTGATCATTTTGAATGAGTCTTAACGCTGGCACTCCTTCTACTTGGTACATTTTTACCGCCTCTGGATTAGGATCAACTTCTATTTTCAAGACCTTCACTTGATCGCCGCATTCTTCCGCGACTGCTTCCACAGCAGGAGAAACCAAACGACACGGGCCACACCAAGAAGCCCAAAAATACAGCAGTACCGGTTGATTAGCCTGAGAAATTTCTTGAGTTACTTCCGAATCTGTGGTAGTTGTTAAATTACTCATAAAACCGTTTTTTTTTGATCGCTTCATCAATAAAAATATTAAAGGATAGAGGGGCAATTGGCAGGACAAAAAATCTACAATCTCCCCTCTTTTTCCTAATCACATCCTACTGCCAAACCATGGAGTTTTAACCATCCAACTGTTTTCGTAACGCCTCTAACTCCGCATCCATTTCGCTATCGCTGGCATTTCCTTGACTCTGACTTTGGGTTGACTCTTGGCGGCTCGTGCTAGGTTGCTCGCTTTCTGGTAACGCCTGTTGATTTTGAGAGGAACCTGAAAGTTGAGCTTTCATCGCTGCTAACTCATCATCAACATCACTTCCAGCTTCGAGTTGAGCAAACTGATCCTCAATGCCACCGCCTTCACCTGCTAATTCCGCAGCCGCTTGTCCGGTAGCTTCCATTTCGGTGACTTTTTCTTCCATGCGTTCAAAGGCACTCATGGCATTGCTATTACTGAGATTGCCAATCTGATCCTGTAATTGCTGATTGGCTTTGGCTGCTTTCATCCGCGCCCCAAGCATATCTTTCTTAGTTTTCGCTTCCGAAATTTTACTTTCCAGAGCAATGAGAGACTTTTTGAGGGTATCAACTTGACTTTTTTGTTTATCAACTTGGGGTTTGAGAGCTGCCGCCGCATCAGCAGCGGATTTTTTGCGTTGCAGGGCTTGACGAGCAAGATCTTCTTGTCCCTTGCTTAAAGCTAGTTGAGCGCGTTCTTGCCATTTATTGGCTTCTGATTGCTGTTCATCGTATTGTTTACGGCTGCGTTTTTCGGCAGCGATCGCTTTTGCCACGGCCTGGCGTAACTGCACCAAGTCCTCGTTCATATCCACAATCGCCTGCTCCAGCATTTTTTCTGGATCTTCGGCTTTACTAACGAGATCATTAACGTTAGAGCGTACCACCCGACTGATGCGATCAAATAGTCCCATAATTCAAATTGTCCTTTGGCAATTTACAACTGATTTCCAGATTAATAGTAGTTCGGAAAATAGAATCTTATTCCTGCGCTTACAACCAATGATAAGATGTTGAGGCAATTCTTACTATTACAATCTGTTATTCCTACTTTTTCTATGGTAAGACACTCACTCCTGATCAAGGGAAGGGAAAATCGCCTGAATTTAAAATCATTTGTCATTAATTAAAGATAGAAGTTTAGGAAGCTATGGAACTCTTTGACTGGCTGATCGTCCTCGGTTACCTCATTTTTGCTCTGGTTGTGGGTTTAGCGGTTTCTAAACGTGGTTCTAGCAGTTTATTAGAGTTTTTTGTCTCGGGGCGTTCCCTTCCGTGGTGGTTAGCAGGAACCAGTATGGCAGCGACGACGTTTTCCATTGATACACCCTTATATATTGCTGGTGTGGTGGGAACTAGAGGTATTGCTGGCAATTGGGAGTGGTGGAATTTTGGCATTGCTCATTTAATTTTGATTTATATTTTTGCTCGTTTGTGGCGACGCGCAGAAATTGTCACGGATGCGGAGTTAACAGAACTGCGCTATGGCGGGCATATGGCGGCAGTTTTACGAGGAACGAAGGCGTTTTTGTTTGCGGTTCCCATTAATTGTATTGCCATTGGTTATGCCATGTTAGCAATGGTAAAGGTCATTGATGCTTTAGAGTTATGGCAAAGTTTAGGCTTTGAACCGGGGGATAACTTAAAGTTAGTCAGTGTGATTGGGGTAAGTCTTTTTGTCCTCCTTTATTCTGGCTTATCGGGATTATGGGGCGTGGTTGCCACTGACTTTTTTCAGTTTTTCTTAGGCTTATTTGGAGCAATTGTGGTGGCTGTGGTTTCGGTCAATCATGTGGGAGGAATGCAGGAGTTGGTACCGGCAGTCCAAGAAGCCAGTCGCGAAGATATTTTGGTGTTTTTCCCCTTTGTTGGAAATGTACTGACTGGAAATTTCCGTTGGAGTGATACGGCAGGGATTAGTTTAACCACCTTTTCCGCTTATTTATTCGTGCAATGGTGGTCGTTTCGTCGCAGTGATGGCGGTGGCGAGTTTGTGCAACGGTTAGCGGCTGCTAAAGATGAGGGGGAAGCCGAAAAGGCAGTTTGGTTCTTTAATATTCTTCATTATCTGATTCGTACCTGGCCTTGGGTGGTGGTGGCGTTAGTTGCGATGGTGGTTTATCCCAATTTAGAAGATCCTGAGTTGGGGTATCCACAATTAATGTTAGATTTCTTGCCCACGGGAATGTTGGGCTTAGTGGTGGCTTCGCTGGTGGCGGCGTTTATGAGTACCGTTTCCACTTCCATTAATTGGGGGGCTTCTTATTTGACAAATGATTTATATCAGCGTTTTATGCGACCCAATGCCACGCAAGGGGAATTAGTGTTGATGGGACGAGTGGCTTCTGTGATGGTAACCGCTTTAGGCGCGATCGCTGCTTTTTTTGCCGATGATGTGGCGACAGTGTTCCGTCTTGTTATTGCCATTGGGACCGGGCCAGGGTTAGTGTTAGTTCTACGTTGGTTTTGGTGGCGGATTAATGCGACAGCAGAATTAGCTTCCATGATAGCTGGGTTTATTATTGGCTTATTTACCAGTCTCACTGAAAATCCGATTTTTGATGATTTTGGAGTCCGCTTAATTGTAATTTCACTATTAACCGCTGTGATTTGGGTGAGTGCGATGTTAGCCACGCCGCCAGAGTCTGATGAAACTCTCGATGAATTTTACCGCCGCGTTCGCCCGAGTGGTTGGGGTTGGCGCAGACAAGAAGCACGAACGGGCATTCCCCCCGGTCAAGATTTACAAAAGGACATTTTGCGAGTTTTAGCTGCGATTTTCTTGCTATTTGGTCTAATGTTAGCCGTGGGCGGATTCTTACTATTACAGCCGTTAACGGGATGGATATCTCTCATTTTTGCTGTCATTGGAGGGTTTTGGCTACGAGCCTTAAATAAGCGTAAAATTAAACCAATGCCTCGACCGGGATTAGATGATGACTAATTTATATGACTGTATTATTGTTGGTGCTGGCCCCGCAGGAGGAAGTGCTGCCTATCATCTGGCTAAAAAGGGACACTCAGTTTTAATTTTAGAAAAAGAAACCCTGCCTCGTTATAAACCTTGTGGCGGCGGCGTTGCCCCGATTATCCAAAACTGGTTTGATTTTGACTTTTCTCCAGCCATTTCCCTAAAAGTATCTCTAAATCACTATACATGGAATAAAGGAGATCCCTTTGAGGCAGATTTAAATCTCAAAGAACCAGTTTGGATGGTAAGGCGAGACGTTTTTGATCACTTTCTGGTTCAACAAAGCCAGAAACAAGGGGCGCAATTACAAGAGAATACTCTAGTCACAGGAATAGAGCTAGAAACTGACAAAGTCATTGTTAACACTCGCAATGGCAATTATACAGGGCGATATCTGATTGCGGCGGATGGGGGAAGAGGGCCGATCGCGAATTGGTTAGGGTTCAAAAAACGCAAACGGGTTTTAGCTGGGGCTTTAGAAACGGAAGTTCCGATTCCTAATCAAAAGGATCGCAGAATTTACTTTGAGTTTGGGATGGTTAAACCTGGCTATTTATGGAATTTTCCCAAAGCAGACGGTTATTCTTTAGGGATTGGGGCATTTAGTAAGCGGGGATCGCAAAATCTACGGGAAATTCTTGCCGATTATGCCCAACTGTTTGATGTGGATTTAAGTGAGGTTAAACATTATGGACATCCCATTAGTCTTTGGAATGGGAATCAAAAATTACACAGCGATCGCGCTCTTCTGGCGGGGGAAGCGGCTTGTGTAGTTGATCCCTTTACTGCCGAGGGAATTCGCCCCTCCATATTTAGTGGGATTAAAGCAGCCGAAGCCATTGATCGCGCCTTAGGGGGAGACAGCCAAGCGTTAGAAAATTATTCTCGCACCATTGCCGAAGAATGGGGAAAAGAAATGATTTGGGCGCAGCGATTGGCGAAATTATTTTATCGGTTTCCAGCTTGGGGATATCAGGTTGGAGTCAAACGAGAAAGTGCCAGCCAAATTTTAGTAAAAATTGCTACTGGGGAATCGCGGTATTCTGAGATTGCCCAACGCGGTCTTAGACGATTATCGGATTTCTAAGTTAGGGCTTGCTGAATTAAGCTCAAAATTTGATGAAACAACGCTTTCAACTGTTAATGAAGCCCAGCTTTTTCAGCGACCAACAACAAATAACAAATAACAACGAACTTCACCGACAATTGGACTTTTTCAGCAAGCCCTAAATTAATCGTGATAGGCTCAGGACAAGTCTCGGTGGCTACTAAAATTCAATTTAAAGCACAGCCGCTTAACAACATTCTTCCTCTACTTTTTCTAATAAAGCAAGGGCTTGGTTATCTTCATAGTCTTCAAACAACGCCTGAATATTGTTAATTTGGCTAGCAACAAAGTGCAGTTCATCTTGCCCGATGGAAACGCGATCGCGCAGTTTTTGTTGAAAGTAATCAAGCCAAGGACTATGATGTGGGGGAGAATTGACATACTGTTCAATATAATTTAGGATTGCTCTTGCTTTCCCGTCGCAGTCAATGCCTTGAAAACTGATGTAGCGGTCAGTTTGTTCTGTGGTCATGATTTTTCTGTTCACTTTATCTAAGCTCAGGCTATCTCTCATGCAGATGAAATGTCAAGGGAATATTGATCCATTTGATATTAGTTGGAAGCGCGATCGCGCAACAAAAAATTCCTCATGGTTCACACTTTTCGAGCAATCAGGTAACAGTGAGTTTAGGGATAGCAAGTGTCATCCCTACCGTTGAGGCAACTTGGGAGGAGTCAGTCTCTAAGGCTGATTTTGCTTGATATCGACCCCAAGAGGGCGCGATCAATATTTGGTTGCTGAATGGGTCATGAGTAATGTTAAGATTAATGAATAATGTTAAGATTTATTACACCCTATGACCTTTTTTAATTCCACAGAGCCAATTATTCGTCGCAAACAAACTGCTCTCGATTTACAAGACCTCTGCGGACTGCTTAAAATTAAAATTAAAATTGGGGATTATCAGTTATTCTCTCGCTTCTATACCCGTGTTGATCAAGCCCTACTTTTATGGGGAATGATTGCGCTAACGATTTTTACAACGGCTCAATTTTTTCCCCTAAGCTGGATCACCCAAGCCTATTTTTGGTCAGCTTTGACCTTGGTAGCGACAGTGTGGATGATCAGTTTAACCAACTTCTGGACAAAGGTAGAACAACTTTCTTGGGTGATGTATCTTTGGGGGGGCTTAATGCTATTGACGCTAAGTTTAACGAACCTTGGCATTTTTGGCGGTTGGGGATTTATTTTAATGAATTTGTGTTCCTTATGGCTGGGAAGTTGTGCTATAGGATATTTTCTAACAGGATTAGGCTTGAAATCCCGTTTATTTATGCTCATTGGTTTGATTCATCTGCTAGGAATTGCATGCCTTCCCCTGATTACAGGCTGGCAGTTTTTAGCCACTGGTTTAATGATTGCAGGTAGCTTGGTTCTCTTGTCAGAATTACAATGGGATATGCGTGAGCCAATTTCCTCGCCAGTCTTGTCGGAAGAAGAACGGGAATTTAATCAGCAACAACAGCAGCGACGACAAAATTAGTCAAATTATTAAGTTTATTGTAGCAAAGATAACATTCTACGAAAAAATATTTATGATTGAAATAGAGCAGTTTATGAAAAGTTAGCTTCTCACCATCAGTTGTTTTGCTGTTTGGACTGAGAATTCTCTT
>JBKHER010000027.1:0-13573 GCA_046540715.1 Halothece sp. | reverse complement strand
GCGGGTTTAATGACTTCAGCCTCGCCCAAATCTGAGTCATCGGATCACTAATTGGGTAATGGTTTTTATTGCGAGATCGTTGCTATCTTGTTTGAGGCGCGATCGCTACTAGAGTTATTATTTTGACTCGCGATCGCGGCTTGTTGCCAGATTTGTTTCACTTCAGTATGGGAAGAAGGCGTTGAGAAGGCTGAGGAATTTTGAGGTAAAGGTAAACTTTTCTTAATCGCCGCTTTGAGAACAGGTTTTCCTAATTTCATCACTGCCGGTACAAGCAAAGCATTAGCGGCAATGACACCTAAGCCTGCGAGGGCAAGGGGGTTATTGCCATTACCATCTTCGATAATTTCTTTCAGGTGGAAGGAAAGAACTGACTTATCCCAATGAATTAATGACATCCTTGAACTCCTTAAAATTAATTACAGAATTGATCCCAATGAATGATAGTTAATTAGCATTAATTTTATCTTACCTTATCTATTTTCCCAAGATGAGATTAATTGGTTGGCTAATTCACAAAAACCCTTCCCTTCTTCTCCTGCTGTAAGATATTGCGGGGCATAGGTTAACTGTTGCTGATACGCTTTGATATTGGCAACACCCACAGAAATTGGGAATAATTGGGGATTAAACAAAGATTGATCATTGGGACTATCCCCAATTGTGATTACTTGTTCGGGCTTAACATGGGGAAAGTATTGCTTTAAAACGCTTTGTAATCCTTTCGCTTTATCTTGTCCTTGGGGTTTAATATGACATTGAACACTGCTATAGGTGAAGCTATATCCCTTTTGCTGACATTGCGTAGCGAGTTGGGCTAAATCAGCAGTGGATAATCCTGCCACATCAAATGTCCAATCGGTAAACCGAAACCGATTATCGGTTGATTCTTGTAATTGAGGAAAATTAACACAGAGACTTGCAAAGACTTGCGCTAGTTGTTGACGATGTTGGGAAGGTAGAGAAACCAAAATCTCGGGAGGGGTTTCTGCATTAGCATCGTATAAACCACCATTTTCCGCGATCGCGCCGGCAACGGGTAAATAATAACGCAGTGCATTCACCCAGCCAGCAGAACGTCCTGTCACAATCATGACAGAAATTCCTTGCTGTTGTAACTGTAATAAGCACTCAAGTACATTCCCCGTTAAAAGGCTGTTAACCGTAAGGGTTCCATCAAAGTCTGTTGCAATCACTTTCACTGCTTGGCAGGTTTTCCGAGAGAGTTCTTTGATATCAATCATTTTTATGAGTGATTAAAATTAATTGCGCTAATGATATAAATTTATGCAACCAAACTTGCAAAATTAGTGGAAAATAGATCAAAAGAGGGAATAGAAACAACCCTGTTATACCATGAAATCGTTTCTGCAATTGCCGACAATCAACAACCAAAACCCATGACTGGAAAAGTAATCAACAGTGGTGCAACTGGCTTTTTAGTTCTCATTCTCCCGATCGCGCTAACTGCTGTGGTGGTTGCAACTGCCTGGCCGGTATTGCTTGCACTGCTTCTAATTATTATAATTTGGCAAATTGCTCAACAATGGCGATGGCAACGCTTTGTTAAGCAAGTCAATCCCACCTTTAAGCAGCTAATTCAAGAAAACAACGGGTGTCTCACCCCTGTTGATTTAGCGATGAAAGCCAATATTGAGGGCAATCAAGCCCAGAAATTCTTAGAATATAAAGCAACGGAATTTAGTGCTAAAAGCCGAGAAATCCCCAATCAAGGACGGGTTTACTACTTCCTCACCGCAAGTGCTGTGCAAAACTTTTTTGAAGAACCTGAATCTTTAGAAGAAGTTGAGGAGGAAGAAGGAATCTCAAGCACTTCTTCAGCGCAACAGGCGCGAGAAACCAATCCCATTTTTTCTTCGGCCGAAGTGCAAACAGCTACCCTAACCCAAGAGGAAGAGGATACGTCTTCCTTAATTCAAGCGGAAATGGCTCGTCGCTTAAATGTTCACTCTAGCACGGTCGGACGACGAAAATCAGACCCCGATTTTTCCGAATGGACTCGTCAGCGCGATCCCGAAAATATCTCATGGCAATATTCTCCTGAGAGCAATTTATTTTATCCTTTGGAAGAGTAGTGTTAAACAATTTAATTAGCAATTATATCCCCTTCATTTACCTTTGAGGGGGATATTTTCACGAGGCAAAAAATGACAGGAAAACTCTATTTAGTGGGAACGCCTATTGGCAATTTAGAAGATATGACGTTTCGAGCAATTAATACCTTAAAAACCGTTGATCTGATTGCTGCTGAGGATACACGCCATACGGGAAAATTGTTACAGCATTATGAAATTAAAACCCCTCAAATTAGTTACCATGATCATAATCGTAAGCATCGTGAACCAGAATTAATTAAATCCCTACAACAAGGAAAAAATATTGCCCTTGTGAGTGATGCGGGAATGCCTGCGATTTCTGATCCCGGTTATGATTTAGTTAAAGCCTGTGTGGAAGCCAATATTGCTGTTATTCCAATTCCTGGGGTAACGGCTTCTATTACGGCTTTAGCTGTTTCAGGATTGCCGACTAATCGGTTTGTATTCGAGGGATTTTTGCCTGTAAAAGGAAAAGCAAGAGAGGAACGATTAAATGCCATTAAATCAGAAACGCGGACAATGATTCTTTATGAATCTCCCCATAAGTTAAAGCAAACTTTACAGGATTTAGGACAATATTTGGGGGAAGAGCGATGGCTAATGTTAGGGAGAGAGTTAACTAAACGCTATGAAGAGTTTTTACATTTATCCCTAAAAGAGGCAATTGGTATTTATCAAAATCAAGAACCAAAAGGAGAATATACAATTGTAATCTCAGGGACAGAAAAATCTGATAATTTAAATATTGAAGAAATTAAAACGGAATTAAAGGAATTATTAGCGCAAGGAGTAACGCGATCGCAGGCAAGTCGCCAATTAGCAAAAATTAGTTCTTTATCGCGACAAGAAATTTACCAATTATCTATGGAGTTAGATTAAAATAATCAAGAAGGAGAATTATAAGAGAGACAATGACTTCAAAACGGGTTTATTGGCTAGCATGGTCGCAAATTTCGGGTGTGGGTGCTGTGAGGATACAAGCCTTACGGAAACATTTTCTGAGCTTAGAAAAAGCCTGGTCTGCTAGTAAACAGGAATTAAAGGAAGTTTCAGGCTTAGGAAAACAAAGTGTTGAGCAAATTATTGAGCAACGATCGCGCTTTTCTCCTGAGCAAATTTTAGCCGAACATCAAAAAAACAATCCCAATTTTTTAACCCCTGCTGATCCCGATTATCCGCAGTTATTATTAGAAACCACAGCCCCTCCTGCGGTTTTATATTATCAAGGACAATTAAACGCTCAAGAAATGCAGGGAAAACACCCCTTAATTAGTATTGTGGGAACGCGATCGCCGAGTGATTATGGTAAAAAATGGACGAAAAAAATTACTACTGCTTTAGTCAAACATGGTTACACGATTGTGTCAGGATTAGCCGCTGGAATTGATACCGAAGCCCATCGGAGTTGTATCGAAGCCGGTGGACGCACCCTTGCCGTTTTAGGAACAGGATTAGATATTACTTACCCTTCCGAAAATCATCAGCTTTATCAACAAGTTACACAGCAAGGAGCAATTTTAACCGAATATCCAAGGGGAACTAAACCTGATCGCGGCAATTTTCCCGCGAGAAATCGCATCGTTGCAGGACTATCTCGGGCGGTGATTGTCACTGAAGCCCCCCAAAAATCAGGCGCATTAATTACCGCTAAATATGCTAATGAATTTGGACGGGATGTCTATGTTTTGCCTGGATCGTTAGATAATAAAAACGCGATCGGGTGTTTAGGCTTATTAAATTCGGGAGCGAATGTAATTCTCAGCGAAAGCCATCTTTTAGAAATGCTGGGAACCATGCCCCAATTGGACTTATTTGAAGAGAACAAACCGCCATCCCCCGAGATTCCCTCAGAATTACAAGAAATCTGGAGCGCGATCGCGCCAGAGCCGACTCCCTTTGATCTCATTGTCCAAACTGTCAATCAAGATGCCAACAGTATTTCCGCCGGACTGCTACAGTTAGAGCTTCTGGGATTAATTTCCCAAGCACCCGGAATGAGATATCAACGCCTAGGGTGACCCAATTCCTGTTAGCATGGGAGAGAACTTAAAAATCGTTAAACAGGATCAATTTCTATGTTCAAATCTTTATCTCTTGCGACTATCGCTCTATTACTCTTAATAACCTTCTCGACTCCTGCTCTCGCACAAAATTCTATTTCTATTGCTCAAGCCCCCCAAGCTCCTGAAACTGAACCAGCAACTGATATTAGCGATCAAGAGTTAGAACAATTTGCAACTGCCATCCAAGAAATTGAAACCATCCAAATGGAATCTAGAAATCAAGTGGGTCAAACCATTGAAGACGAAGGATTAACCCCACAGCAATTTCGAGATATTTTAGAAGCTCAACGGGATCCAGAAATTGAAAACGAGGCTTCAGACGAAGAATTAGAACAATTTGAAAGTGCTACTCAGCAACTGGTTCAAATTCAGAGAGAAACCCAAGTCGATATGAGAAAAGCAGTTGAAGCAACTGGGTTAGAAGTTGAACGTTTCCAAGAAATTTTCGCGGCGGTTAGAGAACAGCCAGAGTTACGACAAGAAGTTCAGCAAATCATTCAAAATAACTAAGTTTAGCAAAGGTCTCGCGCATCCTACGACTAGTGCGATTTGTTTCCTGTGAAGTCGCAGGATTTCCCATGAAATCCGAGGGATAAGCAGGAGCTTGGTTAGAACCCCTCCTAAGCAGAACTATCAAAAAATCTACAAAAAACCAGTCAGAGAGCCATCGGTTTAAAACCGATGGATGTAAGTAACTGGAATTAACTGGCACTCTTTCCACCACGAGTAAAGATTTCTAAAATTGGCTTGACAAAAGGAACGATTGCCCCCAATAGTAACCCTAGACTAAAACTAAACACTAAAAGAATCCCAAAGGGGATTTCCACCGAGCGAAAAACGAAAAACTGCACTGAAATTGCGCTAACATTTTGAATAGAGATGACCGATATCATTACCATCCCAATAGCAATGATTAAAAAAGCAGTTATGATTGCGACTCTTTTCATAATTTCCCTTAGATTTACTGAATAGCTAAATTAAATGCTAAATTAGCTTATATAGATTTGTTTACCTTTCCGAAATATTGAAAATAAGTTTTCTCCCCATATCCCAAAGAAAGTGAGTCAGGCTGAACCTTCCCCCTTAGAAACCCTCCAAGCCGAAGTTAAACACCTTAAAGAAGAGCTCAAATTGCGGGATCAACTAGTTGAACAACTCTCGCAAGAGCTATTTCGCCTGGTGAAAGACAACTCTAACTTTACGGCTTCTGAGCAAAAGACAACGCAGTCTTTATCCCAAATTGACCGATTAAAAGCCCAAATTGCCGAGATTGATGAACAAGTTCAATTTTATCAAAAGCAAATTGAGACTCGTAATCGCGAAATTGAGCAACTACAAACCAAGATCAAAACCCTGACCCAGAGAAATCAGAACTTAGAACAAATGCTTGAAGAGTTGCCACAAGTTTATCGCCAAAAGTTTGCCCAGCGAATGCAACCTGTTAAAGAAAAAGTGGAAACGCTACAACAGGAGAACCAGCAACTACAGGCAAAACTACAAACCCTAACCTATCGTTTAGCGGTGAAAAATCGTACTCAAAAAGATAACCAAGTTGATTTACCTGACCTGCAGCCAACCGACTCTAGCCAATTTTCTAATCGCGAGAATGTATAAAGTTTTAGTCATTATCAACGCCCAGCACGTCTCCCATCAAGGAACTGTTCTTTCTACTTCGCCGGCCACTCAACGGATGACAGCCATACTCAAAGACGCGATCGCGACCGCAAGTGAGGAAGAAAATATCATCAAAGTGGTTGCCTCTCATCAACTGTTACCCGAAAGTAATTGGTATCAACCCAGTGATGGGAGTTGGCTTTATTGCCCTCTAACCATTGAACTTCCGCCTCAATTTGAATTTTCGGGGGCGAAATTATTTCAAACCTGTCGGGATATCAAAGGCACTCGGCAATGGGTAAAAAAAACGTTTAATTTTTTAACTGGTAACCAAATTAATAAAAATTGGCATGGCAATTATTGGTTACCAATTATTTTCACCGCTAAAGGACCCATGTATGGAGAAGTGATTGGGGAAGGGGAACTGCCTAACTCTTATCAGCAACCAGTAGATTTTCCCGACCAAATCCGAAAATCTCTCTACTATTTAGGCTATGAAATTTTAGAATCTCTACAAGCTCAACCTAGCGTCTATTTATTACAATTTGGCTTACAAGAAGAAGAATTAGTCTTTGACCGTCTTTGGCCGTTTCCGGCTGCTCCTGCCCTCGCCAGTGTTGGAGTACAAGACCCCAATCTCTATACTTGTCATTGGCAATGTTTAACGCGACAACCGATTCGTGATCTTGTAATTGCTTAGGGGTAATTTTTTACATAAAATTTACAATTCTTAAAATAAGTTGTAGCAATCAGCAATTATTAATTTAATATAAAGAGCAAGATGATTTCCTTTTTGAGTAGCATCAGCATTTGTTACTAGAGGTAGCCAATGTTTGATTGCCAGTAAACCGCAATGAACAGAATTAAGGACTTGCTCTTAAATTTTTCTCCTCTAGCCATGGGGAGAAAACTTAAACCTGTAATTATTTTTCTGGCAACAGTGATCTCAATTCCCCTACTCATTGTGGCTGTGCGAAGTCAGCAGCCTGTGACCATTGATGTTTTAGTTTGGGCAGTAGAAAGCGAACAAATGGAAGACATTGTTGCCGACTTCAACGAAGAAAATCCCGAGATTAATATCAATATTATTGAAGGACCCAATGAAACCAACCAAGTAGAAGATCTCTACACCTCCTCATTTTTATTAGGAGACTCTCCCTATGACCTAGTTTACATGGATATGGTTTGGACTCCCAAATTTGCGGCAGCCGGTTGGTTAAAAGACCTTTCAGAATATGTTTCTGAAGAAGAACTCGATAAATTTTTAGAGGGAGATGTCAAGGGTGGAATGTATAACGGCAAACTGTATCGGATGCCGTTTCGCACTGATGCGGGAATGTTGTACTACCGTAGCGACTTTCTAGAAGAAGCTGGTTATGAACCTCCCGAAACCTTTTCCGAATTAATGGAAATTTCTAAAGCGCTACAAGAAGAGGGAAAAGCCCCTTGGGGTTATACTTGGCAAGGGAAACAGTATGAAGGACTTTCTGCCATGTTTATGGAAGTCCTGGCAGGATTTGATGCCTTTTGGATTGACCCCGAAACCTTAGAAGTAGGACTTGATTCTCCCGAAGCCATTGAAGCTGTGCAGTTCTTAACAAATACTGTTGATGAAGGCGTTTCTCCCCCGGGGATTACCACGTATGAAGAAGAAGCAACTCGCCGTCTATTTCAGAATGGGGAAACTGCTTTTCTAAGAAACTGGCCCTACGTTTATGGTCTGGCTTCAGAATCTGATATTGCAGGGAAATTTGATATTAAATCCATGCCTAGCACCCCCCAAGGTCGCAGTGGGGCTTGTCAAGGCGGTTGGGGCTTTGGCATTGCCGAGAGTACCAATCATCCTGATGAGGCTTGGGAAGTCATTGAATACTTCACCAAACCAGAAATCCAAAAGCGATATGCTCTAGAAAACGGACAAACCCCAACTCGACGCGACTTATTTGATGATCCAGAATTAGTGGCAGAATATGAATATCTCCCTGATCTCTTAAATGTCCTAGAAAATGCCGTTTTAAGACCACCAATTGCCCAATATCCGCAAGCCTCTGACATTTTACAACGTTATCTCAGTGCGGCGATCGCTGGAACCATGACCCCAGAACAGGCGATGAATAAGGCGGCCAGAGAAACCCGTACCCTATTACAACGGTCGGAGTAAGTTATGAAAGGTAATTCTATTCGACAACAAGAACAACGAACTGGGTGGTTACTGTCATTACCAGCTTTAATCATCCTGATTTTAGTCTTCGCTTATCCTATTGGACGTGCCTTTTGGTTAAGTCTGTTTACAGAAAACTTAGGAACGGAACTAGAACCGGTTTTTACAGGATTAGAGAATTATGCCCGAATGTTTGGGGATGGGCGATTCTGGAATAGCCTCGGTAATACCGCCGTCTTTACCGTTATCTCACTATTGCTAGAACTCGTCCTTGGCATCTTAATAGCCCTCGTTTTAGATCAACAATTTCGCGGTCGAGGCATTGTGCGAACCATCGGCATTCTTCCTTGGGCGTTACCCACTGCTGTTATGGGACTCGCTTGGGAATGGATTTTTAATGACCAGTATGGAGTCGCTAACGATATTTTACGCGGTCTGGGGTTTGATAGTGTGAACTGGCTGGGAGAACCAGGGTTTGCGATGTTAGCTCTCATTGTTGCCGATGTCTGGAAAACGACCCCCTTTATTGCTGTCATTGTGCTGGCAGGGTTACAAGCCATTTCCCAAGATTTATATGAAGCCCATGCTATTGATGGAGCAAACCCCTTTCAGAACTTTTTTCAGATTACATTACCCTTAATTACTCCTCAAATTATTATTGCTTTACTCTTCCGTTTTGCCGAAGCCTTTGGCATTTTTGAACTGGTTTTTGTGATGACTGGTGGGGGGCCTGCTGGTTCCACAGAAATGGTGTCAATTTATATTTATCAAACCGTGATGCGCTATCTGGACTTTGGCTACGGTGCAGCTTTAATTGTGATTACATTTTTAATTTTATTGTTAGTTGTTGCCTTCACCGGTTGGCTACTCTCGCGGATGCAAGTTAATGTTACAGGAGAACAGTAAATATGGCGATCGCGCAATCCGAAAAAACAGATCCCAAACCCTCCAAATCAGTAATTCCTAAGAAAAAAATTGCGTTAGGGGTCGGCATTTTTTTTGTGGTTATTTTCTGTCTTGCCCCAGCAATGTGGCAAGTTTTAACCTCATTCAAAATCAATGAAGCTATCACCAGTATTCCTAACGTTTACTTCCCGAATCTTGACGAAATTACCTTGGAACATTACCAAAACTTATTTAGTCGTCGTCCCTTTGCTCGCTATATTTTTAATAGCTTATTTGTTGCTACGGTCGCCACATTAATTGCCCTAGCCACTGGCGCACCGGCGGCTTATGCTTTAGCCCGCTTAAATATACCAGGGCAAAGACTACTGGTGGTTATTATCTTAGTCGTAACCCTATTTCCCTATGTTTTACTCTTTCTCGGATTATTTGAAGTTGTACGAGCATTAGGACTCGGTAATAACTATTTAGCCCTAATTATTCCCTATGCTGGTAAGAATTTACCGTTAACAATTTTAGTTTTAAGAAGTTTCTTTCAACAGTTACCAAAGGAGCTAGAAGATTCAGCTAAGATTGATGGTTATAATACCGTCCAAATGTTACTGCGAATTGTTTTACCAATGACGGTTCCAGCCTTAGTAACAACAGGAATTCTTGCCTTTATTTTTGCATGGAATGAGTTTATTTTTGCCCTGACTTTTATTAGTCGTGATGCCATGAAAACAATTCCAGTGGGAACAGCAGAAATCGGTGGAACCGCAATTTTTGAAATTCCTTATGGCCCCATTGCTGCCGCTACCGTTGCCGGTACCATTCCCTTAGTTTTATTAGTGCTATTCTTCCAACGTCGCATTGTTCAAGGCTTAACCGCTGGTGCAGTTAAAGGATAATTATTTAGAATCTCCCCTACCCCCTTAGTAAGGGAGTACAACTGATTTAGGATTGCTAGAAATAGTAGCAAATAACGAATAACAAACTATGGCAAAATTACAACTCAAAAACCTTCGCAAAGAATACAACCCGAAAACAATTCCCATTCAAGACTTATCAGTAGATGTAGAAGATGGGGAATTTTTAACCTTTGTTGGTCCCTCTGGCTGTGGAAAATCAACCACTTTACGGATGATTGCTGGTTTAGAAGAACCAACAAAAGGCAATGTCATTATTAATGGTCAATCTGTGAATAATGTTCCCCCGGGTGACCGTAACGTTGCCATGGTTTTCCAAAGTTATGCCCTTTATCCTCACATGACCGTTGCTGAAAATATTGCCTCGCCGCTAAAAATTCGGAAAACCCCTAGCGGAGAAATTCAAAAACGCATCAATGAGGTGGTGCAAAAGCTAGACTTAGACCAAGCCCTCTTAAACCGTAAGCCTGGACAACTATCTGGTGGACAACGGCAGCGTGTAGCAGTTGCAAGGGCGTTAGTGCGAGAACCAGAAGTCTTTTTATTAGATGAACCCCTTAGTAACTTAGATGCCTTATTACGGGAACAAGTCAGGGCGCAACTGAAACAGATTTTTAAGTCTCAGAATAAGCCCGTGGTTTATGTCACGCACGACCAAACTGAGGCGATGACGCTTTCCACGCGCATTGCGTTACTCAATGATGGCGTTTTACAACAGCTAGACACTCCTCACCAAATTTATAATTACCCTGCAAATACCTTTGTGGCTGGCTTTATCGGTAGTCCGCAAATGAACCTGATGACCTTAAATTGTCAGGAAAAACAAGCCATGTTAGGGGAATTTGGGATTAATCTTCCTCCTTTAGAAAATATCCCCTCACAGATTATGCTGGGCATTCGTCCAGAAGATGTCCGTTTAGCGACAGAAGGGGATCAGCAGGTGGTTAAAGGAAAAGTGATCCTTGTAGAAGACTTAGGAAAAGAACAACTCTTAACCGTTGCCATAGAAGGCTCAGAAGATAAGCAACTACGAAGTTTAGTGCCGGCGGATCAAACTTGGGACAGTGACCAAGTAGCCTTAGCCCTTCCTCCCAATTCTCTCCATTGGTTTGATGTAAACAGTGGCAAGCGTGTACATTAAAGTTTAGGTGCTCTTTTTATCCTAAATTTAGTATGCTAAAACCATTTTCATGGCTCAAACCCTTACGTTCTGTGCTAAAAAGCACAATTATCACTTTCTTACTAATTAGTCTATCAGTGGGACTGAGTGGCGCATGGTGGAATTTTGGCGGCGGCTCGGAAGAAGAAAACAAAAAGCCAGCCAGAGAGAGTATTCTCCCTCAAGGAGAGGCTATTACCGATCCGACAGCCCTTTTGCGGTACTCTTTACCTTTTGATAACTATCAAGTGCGAAAATTACAAAGTAGTATTGAGGATATTGCCTTCCAATTACGGGGAAAGCGTTGGGGAAAAATTAATGGCGATGTGAAAACTGCCAGTCGAGTAATTAATTCTAAAACAGATCAGTTATTGGCAGGTGTTCCTGAAGAAAATCGGGAGAAAGCCAAAGCCCTCATCCCCGAGATTAAAGAAAAACTCAATGACTTACGAGAAGTTATAGATAAACAGGATGTGGAACAGGTTTGGCTAACGCGGCGTGACTTGTTGCAAACCCTTGATGATTTTGAGGCGTTATTTGTCAAAGGGTTTCCTTTTTCCATTCCTGAAGAATATGCCGACTTGCCAAAATTAAAAGGACGGGCGCGAGTGGAAGTAGAAACTAATCAAGGGGATTTAACGGTTGTGGTTGATGGTTATAGTGCGCCCATTAGTGCGGGGAATTTTGTTGATTTAGTCGATCGCGGCTTTTATGATGGGTTAGAGTTTAATCGCGTCAATGATTTTGCGGTACAAACTGGCGATCCTCCCGGACCCGAAGAGGGCTTTGTTAACCCCAAAACTGGAGAATATCGAGCCATTCCCTTAGAAGTTTTAGTTGAGGGAGACGAACAACCTGTTTATGGAGCAACTCTTGAAGAAATTGGGCGGTATCAAGATCAGCCTGTGTTGCCTTTTTCGGCAAATGGGGCAGTCGCGATCGCGCGTCCGAGTAGTGATCCCAATGGCGGCTCTTCCCAATTCTTCTTCTTCAAATTTGACACCGAGTTAACGCCTCCTGGATTTAATTTCATGGATGGACGTTATGCCGTATTTGGTTACACCGTGGAAGGAGATGAGATTCTAGAAGATATTGAGGAAGGAGACAAAATCATCTCAGCACGGGTAATTGATGGGTTAGAGAACCTAGAACGCCCTACTCAAACTGCTGTTAATAGTGACGATGAAGCCAGAAGCTAATCTCACGGTTGCTGATCTAGGAGAAAAAGGACTTTTAGCCAAACTCAAGGCTTTTTGTCCTTCCTCGATTGTGGGGGATGATGCGGCTGTGGTTAATTTCAGTGGGGATCATTCCTTGGTGATTACCACTGATGTTTTAGTGGATGGGGTTCACTTTAGTGATGGCATGGCAAAACCTGGGATTTATACCACTTCCCCCGAGGATGTAGGCTGGCGAGCGGTAGTGGCTAATTTATCGGATTTAGCAGCGATGGGGGCTTCTCCTTGGGGAATAACTGTCGGGTTAACCCTGCCTGGGGATTTAGCTGTTACTTGGGTAGAACGACTTTATCAGGGCTTAAGTGACTGCTTACAGGAATATAAAACGGTTTTATGGGGAGGAGATGTCACGCGCTCTTCTGTGATCACTCTTTCGATTACTGCTGTCGGAAAAGTCTCACCGCAAGCCGTTATTCGTCGCCAAGATGCGAGGGTTGGGGATGTTATTTTAGTGACAGGACAGCATGGGGCTTCCCGTGCAGGGTTAGAGTTATTATTACACCCTGAACGCCAACAAGAATTAAGCCCAGGGGATGGGCAAAAATTAATCCGAACCCATCAACGTCCGCAGCCGCGGTTAGATGTTCCCCTTTTACTCAAGGAAATATTACCTGAGTTTCGCGTGGGGGGAATGGATAGCAGTGATGGGTTAGCCGATGCGATTTTACAAATTTGCCATGCTAGTGGGGTAGGGGCAAAAATTAGTCGCGAGAGTCTTCCTATTCCTGATGAATTGTTACGATGGCTATCTCTAGAAGAGGCTTTAAATTGGACATTATACGGGGGAGAAGATTTTGAATTGGTGTTAACCTTACCAAGTCCGTTTGCTGAACAATTACGAGAAAATTTGGGAAATTCCGCGAGAATTATTGGCGAAATTACCAGAGAAACCGAGGTGAAGTTATCAGAGTCTAATCTCGATTTAAGTCAAGGATTTCAGCATTGGGGATAAAGTCATTAGTTATTCGTTATTCGTTATTGGTTCACTGATTACTGGGCACTGATCACTGGTTTACAAAGGACAAACAACAAAGTAGTAGGGTGGGCAATGCCCACTGTTGCCCTTTGCCTATTGCCTATTGCCTTGACAAACCGACAATTGGACTTTTTCATATCAAATCCGAGAAATTAACCCTGATTTTGGAGTTAGGGAGCGAGACGCTCCCACTACACTTACCAATCGTTTGAGGAGTGCGAGCATCTTGCTCGCTATGCCAATTAATCAAACGGATTTGATATCAGCAAAAAAGCTTTCCATAAAGAAGCCCCGTTCATCGCCAAAGACTTTCGGCGTTAAAATAAGAACATCAGGAATTTTAGTGGGCGTTATTTCCATTGCTACCGATTGAATAACTAATTATAGTTATTCCAATTATTTTCCGTAGTGCGACCGTCTCGGTCGCTACTAGG
>JBKHER010000026.1:0-13818 GCA_046540715.1 Halothece sp. | reverse complement strand
GTCACTGGTCACTGATTACTGGTCACTGGTCACTGGTCACTGGTCACTGGTCACTAATGATAATTCTTCCTTCTAGAAAAATGGCTTCTTGTGTAATTTTAAGGTCTTGAAGATAAACTTGTGAACCCAAATCAAATTCAACAGGGGTGATTTCTTCCTGATTCAAGGCGAATCCTTGGACAGCGATGGGAGAAATTAATAAATGTTGGGGGCTAGTTAAATCGACGTTTGCTTGAATAGAAATTGAGTCTTGGAGAGAGTGCAGCAGTTTCCCTTCGAGAAGAAATTGATTGCTTTGGAGGGTTATTTTTTTCCATTGTAGAGAGGAAAAAGAATTGGTTTTTAAGAGTGAAGCGAGAAAATCTTGTAATCCCGACTGAAGTAAAGAAGAGCTTAAAGAATCATTAAGATGGGCTTGTGTGATGCGAATGTTACCAGAAATGGGAAGGGGATGTAGAAGTTGCAAGGATTGACCTTTTAAGATTTGATGAATATTAACTTGCAGTTGTTCTGCGATGAGAGAAATTTGATCAAAATGGAGTCCCTTATAGATAGCCAATTCACTTTTCAGGAGAACTTTTGGAATCATCCCCTGTAATAATTGTTGATCGCTGCTTTTAATCTCTAATTGTAATTGAGTTAGGGAATCTAACTGAGATTTTAGCCAAATTCGCAAAGCTGGTGTCAAAATTGTGGTCAGGAAATGACTTTTCAATTTCATTATTAAAGAATCCTTAACAAATTTCGATTAAGATATAGGCTGAGGAAGTAAGAGTGCTTATGGAACGGGTACAAAAAATTCTCTCACAATGTGGGGTCGCTTCACGTCGCCAAGCAGAGACGATGATGATCGCGGGACGAGTGGAAGTGAATGGGAAAAA
The DNA here is from genome assembly GCA_046540715.1 of Halothece sp. Lineage (GTDB taxonomy): Bacteria > Cyanobacteriota > Cyanobacteriia > Cyanobacteriales > Rubidibacteraceae > Halothece. The sequence goes on along the minus strand of JBKHER010000026.1, from coordinate 12,937 downwards.
AGCAACTTTAGGAGATAAAATTGACTTAGAGCGCGATCGCGTTACGATTGATGGTAAGCTCCTTACTTTCCAACATCGTCCTCAAAGCCTATATATTTTAATTAATAAACCTCGCGGTGTGGTTTGTACCTGTGATGATCCCCAAAATCGTCACACAGTTCTTGATTTACTTCCGCCTAAGATGAGGAAAGGACAGGGATTACACCCAGTCGGGCGGCTTGATATTAATTCCACTGGCGCGTTGCTCTTAACCAATGATGGAGAATTAACCCTTAAGCTAACTCATCCTCGTTATCATTTACCTAAAACCTATAAAGTATGGGTTAAAAATAGCCCTTCCGAATCGGTTTTACAAACATGGCGTAATGGGGTAATCCTTGATCACCAAAAGACCTTACCGGCTCACATCAAGGTTTTAAAACGCCAGCGTCAACGAACGTTACTAGAAGTGGTCCTCGTTGAGGGAAAAAATCGTCAAATTCGGCGTATTGCCCAGAAATTGGGCTATCCCGTTTTAGCGCTTCATCGGAGCGCGATCGGGGAAATTAAACTTGATCGTGAGGATCAACTTTTAGGGAAAACTGGAAATTATCGTTATTTAAGCCCTAGAGAAATCCATTATCTCAAACACGAGTGTCTAAGCCGTTGATATTATGTTTACTGAAAAACAGCAACCCCCAACCATGAATTCTCAACAGGAACAACAGATTGAAAAACTCAAAGAACTGGGATCACAAATTCGGCAAGTTCGAGAGGAAAAATCTGTCACTATTGATGAAGTGGCTACGAAAACTCGAATTCAGGCTCGTTTACTCGTTGCCATTGAAGAAGGAAACTTAGACAGTCTGCCTGAACCTGTCTATATAAAAGGCTTAATTAAACAGTTTGCGGAAACCCTTGGGTTAAATGGAGCAGAATATGCTAGAGCCTTTCCTACAGGATCCCAAACTTATACCCTCAAACCTTCTTGGCGACAAGTTTCCTCGGTTCAATTTGGTCAACTTCGCCCCTTACACCTTTATGTCTTTTATTTCTTATTAGTCATTGCTTCGGTGAGTGGTATCTCGTTTCTGGTCACCCAACGTGCTAGTGATTCTGAGCAAGGAAATGTGGAAGAACAGGTGGTGCAAGAAGCAGAAGCCAATGAAACTCAACTGGCAACGACTGATCCTCCCAACGAGGAGACGCAGGAATCTTCTCAATCCCCAGAATCTCCAGTGACTGTTAATATTTCCCTTGAAGCTGACTCTTGGCTGAGAGTCACAGGGGATGGGGAACAACTTTATGAGGGGCAGTTAAGTGCGGGGGAAAGTCGCAATTGGACAGCTGAAGAAGAAATCACCATCCGCACTGGCAATGCAGGGGGAGTGATTGTGGAATATAATGAGGAATCCCCCGTGGCTTTAGGAGAGGCGGGAGAAGTGACCGAAGTTACTTACTCCCCCTCAAATTAGGCTCAACCGCGAGAGGAGAACCGTCTGCTGATTCTAAGACAAATCCGGCATCTTCAACCATTTGCCAATCTTCTTTGGCAGCTTGTCCGGGTGTGGTTAAATAATCGGCGACAAAGATTGAGTTAGCAGGATATAAGCCAAGGGGTTGCAGAGAGCGCAAATGAACTTCTCGCCCCCCCGCGATGCGAATCTCCCGTTCTGGCAAAAGAAAACGGTAGAGACAAAGCACTCGCAGGCAAAACTGGGGGGTTAAGTTTTGACCTTGCGACTCTGATAGGGGAGTACCTGGAATGGGAATGAGAAAGTTCACAGGGATGCTTGTGATATTTAGATTTCTTAAGGAGATAGCTAAATCAATAATATCATCAGTTGATTCTCCCATGCCAATAATTCCCCCAGAGCAAGTGGTCATCCCAGCATTTTGAACGTGATTGACTGTGGTAACGCGATCGCGAAAGGTATGGGTGGTACAAATTTCGGGGTGATAATGTTCTGAAGTATTGAGATTATGATTGACGCGATCGACCCCAGCGGTGGCTAATCGTTGCGCTTGTTCATCATTAAGTAAGCCAACACAGGCGCAAATTTTGAGGTCATATTGGGCTTTAACCGCTTCTACCGCCTCACAAACATTACTCAAGAGAGACTCAGTGGGGGTGCGCCCAGAGGTGACTAAGCAAAACGTTCCAGCTTTTAATTCTGAGGCTTGGGCAGCTGCGTTGAGAATTTCTTGTTTTCCCAGGAGCGGATACTTCTCAATGGTCGCTGCAGAAATTTTGGATTGGGAACAATAATGACAATCCTCAGGACATAACCCACTTTGGGCATTTAGTAAAAAGTGAAGACGAACCCGATTTTCCCAGTAATGATAACGCACCCGATAAGCGGCATCGAGTTGAGCGAGTAATTCTGTATTGGGGGCGGTTAAGACCGCAGTTGCTTGTTTTCGGGTGAGACAATCACCAGCTAGAGCCTTGTCAGCTAAAGCATTCCAGTCCATAGGTTTTTAATTAAAGAGTTGATAGGGTTGAGAGTAATGTCCTTAGATTGTAACGCTCATTTGTTCTAAATTACTAGATTGGGAGACTAGCAGTCTGTTATGATAGGACGTTGGTACAACCTCCCTTGGTGGGCTGGTATGACCGATTAATTATCGGTTTTCGGTGTAATCAAAAAATTGATTGGAGACACTTAATTATGGTGGAAATTGGACAAAAAGTAAAAGTTTATCGGTTGCGCGATCGCGTCTCAAATGATGTGATGGACAAATTAGGCAAAGTCGGGACAGTAGAAGATTTTAAGATGACTGATGGCAGTGGTGTCGGAGCCGTTGTGGCTTTTGATGATAATACTAGCAGTTGGTTTTTTGAAGATGAATTAAAAGCAGTTGAGCCAGCCAATAAGTAATAAGTAATGATTTTAACGTTTCTCGGAAAAGGGGGCAGTGGTCGAAGCGCGATCGCGCTAGCAACCGCTTACCAACTCTCGCAAGCGGGTAAACGAGTTCTCCTGACCACCCAAGACCCCACCACGGAGTTACTGCTAGAAACTCCCATTCGCTTAGAACCCACCAGCATAGCCAGTAATTTTTGGGCGGTGAATCTTCGAGCCACTACCCTGTTAGAAAAAAGCTGGGAAGAAGTGAAAAACTTAGAAGCGCAATATGTGCGTTTCCCTCTTTTAGAAAATGTTTATGGGCAAGAATTAGCTGTTTTACCGGGTATGGATCAAGCTCTTGCTCTCAATGCCCTTCGGGAATATTACGAAAGTGGCAACTATGATGTCATCATCTTTGATGGGGCTGGGGATTTAAACACCTTACGGATGTTTGCTATTCCTGAACATCTGAGTTGGTATATTCGTCGGTTTCGAGATTTGTTCCTAAACTCTGATTTAGGGAAAACCATTTCTCCTTTTATTCAGCCCATTAGCAGTGCGGTTTTAAATGTCACTTGGACAGCAGAAGACCTCACGGATAATCCCAACGCCAGCCAAGGAACTCAAATGCTGGAACGAGGAAAAACGGCTTTAGAAGAGGGAAAAGTGGCTGCGTATCTGGTGACGACGGATGATCCCTATGCCCTAAAAACAGCAAAATTCCTCTGGGGAAGTGCCCAGCAAAGTGGTTTAAGAGTGGCGGGAGTGTTACTCAACCAAGAAAATGCAGTACGAGAGGTGGTTAATTCCGAATTTACCCCCTTACCCGTTACGTCTCTCCCAGGGATCAATCCAGGAGAATGGAAGGCTTTAGGAGAGGCGTTACCAGACTTTTTAACTGCTGTTTCCCAAGCACCGCCCACGGTTGAAGTTGATCGCACTCAGCGCACGGTGAAAGTGTTTCTCCCGGGGTTTAGCAAACAAGAAGTTAAACTCAGCCAACCGAATCATCAACAAGAGATTACCATTGATGCTGGGGATCAGCGGCGCAATATTCCCCTACCACCTCCGCTCAAAGGACAACCCGTGACAGGGGCTAGGTTTTTAGAGGATGGTCATTTATTAGTTTCTTTTTGATTGATCTTGCGCCTTTGTTATAACCCCCTTTATCCCCCCTAACCCCCTTGGAAAGGGGGGAAAATAAAATCGGAATGTAGCGCTATAGTCATTCCAACTAAATTGGAATAATTATATTGTTCAAAATGTATAACCTCCACCGGGAAAATTTACTCTGCTGGGGGTGATTTTAATGATTAAAAATCGCTGTTGTCAGGTTCTGATTCGTTAGAATTTAGAAAAAAGCCCTTTACTGGGATTTGTAACGCTTAAAATAACTGCAAGATACAATGGCATCCTCAACCTCTATGGCTGTACGAGAACTTCCCCTTTTTCCGTTACCTGATGTAGTATTGTTTCCAGGTCGCCCGCTTCCCCTCCATATTTTCGAGTTTCGTTATCGCATGATGATGAATACGATTCTAGACAGCGATCGCCGCTTTGGAGTGTTAATGTTTGATCCGGTCAAGGGTGATATTGCCCCAGTGGGCTGTTGTGCAGAAATTTCTCAGTTTCAACGTCTTCCAGATGATCGGATGAAAATGTTAACCCTTGGGCAGCAACGATTCCGTTTACTGAATTGGGTACGAGAAAAGCCCTATCGTGTGGGTTTAGTCGAATGGATTGAAGATGATCCCCCAGAAACGGATTTACGCCCTTTAGCCACTGATGTGGAAGCCCTCCTTAAGGATGTGGTGAAGTTATCTTCAAAATTAACGGATCAAAAAATTGAACTCCCTGACGATGTGCCTGATTTGCCCCGAGAGTTATCTTTCTGGGTGGCAAGTAATTTGTATGGGGTGGCTTCTGAGCAACAAAGTCTCCTCGAAATGCAGAATACGAAAGCCCGATTGGAACGAGAAGCGGAAATTTTAGGTTCAACTCGGAATCATCTGGCAGCTCGCACGGCTCTTAAAGATGCCTTAAATTAGAACTTGACAAAATTAAGGATTTAAGGTATGTATGCGCGATCGCGCCGAACCACTTGGGGGCTAGTTGTCTTAGCTTTATTGGGAGTAGGAACAGTTTGGGTATTACAAAATCGAGTAGATCTCCCCGCTACGCAAGAGATTTTAGAAGAATTGGAAACAGAGCCTGATGTTAGTTCAGAAGTCTTTTCTCTAATTTCTCTTTCTGGAGAGGAAAAAGTAGCTCAATTAGAGGAAATTGCTGAAACGGGGAGGGGAGTTGATTCTAATCGCGCTCGTTACTTGTTAGCGGTTAAGGCGCTAGAGACAAATGAACCTGAAACGGCTCTTAACTATCTTGAGGATTTAGAAGAAGAGTATTCTTTGCTTAAAGATCAGATTTTACTACAACGTGCCAAAGCCTTTGAATTAAAAGGAGAAATCGCAAAAGCCAGAGAAATTTGGTTAAAGCTGATTGAAACTAATACTTCGGTGGCAGCAGAAGCGATGTATCAGTTGGGAGAGTATGATTCCCAACAATGGGATGATTTAATCAGTGAGTTTCCTCATCATCCTTACAGCCATGAGATGATCTTACAACGTTTAGAAGACAATCCCGAGGAGCCATTGGAGCTCTTACGGACGTTACTTAATTATGCCCCAGAAGGAGAGGAAAAAGCCAAAGGGCGCGATCGCGCAGTGGAAGACTACGAAGAACAACTTACCTCTGACGATTGGGAAGCAATCGCCGACAGTTACTGGGATAGTTGGGAGTATCAAAAAGCTGCCCAAGCCTATGCCAAAGCTCAAAAAACGCCAAGAAATATGTATCGCTACGCCCGAGGCTTACAAGTCAGTGGTGAAACTCAGGCTGCCAAAAGCATTTATCAACAACTCAGCGATCGCTTTCCTGAAGCAGAAGAAACAGGGTTAGGATTACGCCGTCTTGCCAGTATGGTTTCCCGTCAAGAAGCCTTATCATACCTAGAGCAGGTGATCAATCAATTCCCAAAAGAAGCCCCTGATGCCCTCATTAGTAAGGCAAATCTCCTCGAAGAAGCAGAAGAATCTCAAGCTGCCCAAGAAACAAGACAGACGCTATTAGAAGAGTATTCTGATTCTAACCCGGCTGCGGAATATCGTTGGGAAATGGCGGAAAAAGAAGCTGAGGAAGGTAACTTAAGCGAAGCAATTAACTGGGCAGAAGCCATTACTGACAAAAATCCCAGTCACTCTAATGCGCCTAAGGCACAATTTTGGATGGGAAAATGGTTACAGCAACAAGGGGAGACTCAAGCCGCCAAGACGAACTGGGAAGACACCTTATCTGAGTTCCCCAGTTCTTATTATGCGTGGCGTTCTGCTGTTTATTTAGGGTTGCCAGTAGGCGATTTTAACAATGTTCGTAACTTACAACCAGAAGTGGTCAAACCCGAGTCACGAGCGACGCTTCCTGGAGGATCTGATTCTTTTAAGGAACTCTATAAATTAGGGTTAGATGAGTCAGCCTGGCGCTTATGGCAAGGTGAAACGGGTAACCAATCATCTTTATCTGTAGCAGAACAATTTACGAAGGGGGCTTTACAACAAAGACAAGGGGAATATTTACAAGGTATTAATCAAATTACCTCGTTGCGCGATCGCGAGGATGAAGATGATCTTCAACGTTGGCAAAGTCTTCGAGAACAAGAGATTTATTGGCATTATTTATTTCCCTTTCCCTACAACGATAGTATTCTCAAATGGTCAGAAGAGCGAGAATTAAATCCCTTATTAACCATTAGTTTAATTCGTCAAGAATCCCGTTTTGAAAAAGATATTGGTTCAGTTGCTGGAGCGAGAGGATTGATGCAGATTATGCCCAGTACAGGGGAATGGGTGGCGAATCAAATTAACTTAAATGATTATTCTTTAACCGCTCCTGATCAAAACATTAATTTAGGCACTTGGTATTTAGCCTTTACCCATCGTCAAAATAATAATAACTCCATGTTAGCCATAGCAAGTTATAATGCAGGTCCAGGCAATGTTGCCAACTGGATAGATCGTTATGGATTAGAGGATGAGGATGAATTTGTGAGAAAAATTCCGTTTCCAGAAACTAAAGGTTATGTTAAAGCAGTATTTAGTAACTATTGGAATTATTTGCGGCTATATAATCCAGAAATTCAGGAATTAATCTCAGATTAAGTAGATCCAAATCTGCCCAATCAGGCTGGGGGTGAGGCTCAAGGGAATTTAGCAGTGGCTAAAATAGTGGTTAGGTAAGGATTGATAGGAGATGACCATCTATCGAAACGCTCTACGGTAACTTAAAAGGACTAAAAGCCAATCAGATTAAGCAACTGAAACGCTTGTATCATCAGGGTCAACCGCGCGATCGCGCTACCACCCCTGAATTTGCCCAGCGATTAGCCGCCATTAGCACTGACATTAATCAATCAGTTTCGGTTTATATTAACCGTCGCGGACAAGTCATTCGAGTGGGAGTAGGAGACCCCAGAGACACGCAAATTCCTCCCTTAGAACTCCCTCGGTATGGGGCAAAACGGTTATCAGGGATTCGTTGTCTTACCACCGTCTTGAAATCAGAACCCCCGAAACAAGCAAGTTTAACGGCAATGGTGTTACAACGTCTTGATGTTCTGATCACCCTCACCTTAACCGGAAGTGGCTTTCAAAAACGCGGCGGCGGTGCAACCGGTTACGTGGAATCTGCTTATTTAGCCCATCTTGCCCCAGAATCTGATCCCAATCGCGATGAGGGCTTATATTGGACTATTTCTCCTCCCTTAAGTTTAGATATCCTCACCCAACAGGACTTTTTAAACTTAGTGGAAGGCTTAGAAGCGGAATTTGAACGGGAATATATTGCCCAACAGGTTGATAGTTCTCATCAACGAGTGGTAGTGGTGGGCTTAATGACTGCGGATGTCTCTCCTCAAGAGTTTCAGGATAGATTAGCAGAAGTGACCCGTTTAGTGGATACCGCCGGGGGAGAAGTGTTAGAAGTGATCAAACAACGGAGAAGTCGTCCCCATCCTCAAACCGTTATTGGTGCAGGGAAAGTAGAAGAAATCGCGATCGCGGTACAGACGTTAGGGGCCAGTTTAGTTACTTTTGATCAAGACTTAACCCCGGCCCAAGTCAGAAATTTAGAACAGCAAATTGGGGTTAGAGTCATTGATCGCACTGAGTTAATTTTAGATATTTTTGCCCAAAGAGCGCGAACTCGGGCGGGAAAATTACAGGTAGAACTCGCCCAACTAGAGTATCTTCTCCCTCGTCTTGTAGGAAGAGGAGAAGCCATGTCTCGCCTTGGCGGTGGCATTGGGACTCGTGGGCCTGGGGAAACCAAATTAGAAACCGAACGCCGTCGCATTCAAAAGCGCGTTTCACGGCTACAGCAGGAAGTCAACCAACTGCAATCCCACCGTTCTCGAATGCGTCAACAGCGTCAAAAACAGGAAGTCCCCACTGTGGCTGTGGTTGGTTATACCAATGCGGGGAAATCGACCCTACTTAATAACTTGACAAATGCCGATATTTATGCAGAGGATCAGCTATTTGCGACCCTTGACCCCACCACTCGACGCTTAAGTATTTCCGAAAATGGGAACTCACAGACAGTTTTATTAACAGATACGGTAGGGTTTATTAAAGAACTTCCTCCCTCTCTGATTGATGCCTTTCGCGCTACCTTAGAAGAAGTTAGCGAAGCCGATGCCCTGTTGCACATTGTTGACTTATCTCATCAGGCGTGGAAAAGCCAAATTCAAGCAGTTAGTAAAATTTTGTCAGAAATGCCCTTAGTTCCTCCCGAAAGTTTATTAGTCTTTAATAAAATTGACCAAGTTGATAGTGACACCTTAGCTGAAGCCAAAGCAAATTATCCCAATGCAGTGTTTATTTCGGCTCAAAAACGGTTAGGATTAGAAACATTACGAGAAAAAATTGGGAAAATGATTACCTAAGGTTAAAGGGAGAAACTTCTCTGTCTTTAACAGAAATTCGGGAAAAGGCATTACATTTAGCAAATCGCGAAAGTCACGAATCTGTCGTCGCCTCACGATACTGAGGACAGTCTTCTGTAAGTGCACGATTATGATATTCCATCGCTAACTCACGAGAAGACTCACTGTCAAGTTCAATGGGGCTATTTTGGCGAAGATATACTGCCTCTAGGTTCAGCATTCTTGTAGTTTCTCCCTGTTGATAGCGTTGGCAAACTCTCGACCGCATTGCCTCCTCAAAGGGTTGCATCATTTCCTGCTCATTTTGGGATAATTCTATTGATAAGGCTGCGCCTGTTCCAAAGATGGAGAGAAAAGAACCGAGGAAAAGCATTTGAGCGACTTTGAAACCTAACTTTCCTTGACGAAGTATTGGTAGATTCTGAGTATTCATAACTAATTTTTCTGAAAATTTTCTGACAAATTTTAAGTTATTTTTAAGTATAATTTTGCAAATTCTCTCCGTCAAGACGCAAATTAACGAATATCACAAAATCAAAGCAACTCATAACATAATCTGACAGAAAAAGACAAATAGCTACTGAGATTCACCAATTATTTTGGAATTAAGTGTTGTTCCACAAAATTGGTATAAACATCTCCCTCTAAAAAAGCAGGGGTTTCTAAAATCTTCTGATGAAAACTAATTGTTGTCGTTACCCCAGTGACAGCACATTCCCTTAACGCCCGTTTCATACGTTTAATTGCCGCGTCTCGGGTGGGGGCCCAAACAATTAACTTTCCAATGAGAGAATCATAATAAGGGGGAATTTCATAATCTGTATAAACATGAGAGTCCATTCTGACCCCTGGCCCGCCGGGGGGGAGATAACCACTGATGCGACCGGGTTGAGGACGAAACTCGTGTTCTGGATCTTCAGCATTAATCCGGCATTCAATCGCGTGTCCTTTAATTTCTACATCCTTTTGACGCAGACTCAATTCTTCCCCTTGGGCAATGCGAATTTGTTCAGCAATTAAATCTAATCCGGTTACCATCTCTGTAACGGGATGTTCCACTTGGATGCGGGTATTCATTTCCATGAAGTAGAAATTGTTGTGAGCATCTAACAGAAATTCCACAGTCCCTGCACCAACATAGTTAATCGACTGCGCCGCTTTAATCGCCGCCTTTCCCATTTTTTGTCGCAAGTGGGGATCTAAAGCGGGACTCGGTGACTCTTCTAATAGCTTTTGGTGACGACGTTGAATCGAACAGTCTCTTTCCCCTAAATGAATGACATTGCCATAACTATCAGCGAGAATTTGAAATTCAATATGACGAGGACGCTCAATGAATTTTTCCAGATAAACCCCACTATTGCCAAAGGCAGCTTCTGACTCTCCTTTGGCAGCTTGAAAGAGTTTACTCAGTTCTCCCTCAGTATGAACCAAACGCATTCCTCGTCCACCGCCCCCAGCGGTTGCTTTTAACATGACGGGATAACCAATATTTCTTGCCACGCGATAGGCAGCTTGATCATCAGCGAGTAACCCATCACTCCCTGGAACTACCGGAACCCCTGCTTTTTGCATTGTTTCTTTTGCTGTTGACTTGTCTCCCATCGAGCGAATTGCACCTGCACTTGGCCCAATAAAGTGAATTTTATGGTCAGCACAAATCTCAGCAAAGCGGGCATTTTCGGCAAGAAAACCATACCCAGGGTGAATCGCCGTGGCGTTACGAGTCAAAGCAGCCGCGATGAGATTTGGAATATTGAGATAACTTTTACTAGCAGGGGGTTCACCAATACAGACGCTTTCGTCAGCAAGTTGCACGTGAAGCGCGTTCCGATCAATGGTGGAATGTACCGCAACGGTAGGAATCCCTAATTCTTCACAACTGTGTAAAATTCGTAGGGCAATTTCCCCACGATTGGCAATTAAAATTTTGGAAAAAGACATTGGTATTAGTCATTAGTCATTGGTCATTGGTCATTGGTTATCGGTTATTAAAACAAACAACCAATAACTAATTATGAATTATGAATTATAGATGGTTTCATCTTCTTGTCGCCAAGCGGGATCGACCAGACAAACAAAAACTAGCGGTTCTTTGCCACAATTATGAACATATTGACGAGCATTAGGAGGAATATAAACGGCATCTCCTGGTTCAATAATTTGCGTTTCCTCATTAATATGCATTTCTCCTTTTCCCTGCATAATATAATAAACTTCTGAGGTGGTTAAGGAATGAGGAATAGAAGTTTGTCCCACTGGCACGATCGCGTGAGCAAGACTATAACGCAGGGCTAAAGGCTGTTTATCTGGATGTAGCAGTTCTCGTAGAATTGTGCCATCCCCGGCGGTAAATTCTTCACATTCTTGTAGTTTTCTGACTAACATGGTTGAATAATTTTCGTTATTTAGAACAGTAATCTTGACAATTAATCGCTTCTTCAGTATTGGCAATTATTGGTTTAATTGTACATTTAAGACGGTAATCATTAGTGAAAAATTGGCAGTTAGCACAAGGAATTTTGTGCATGGTTTGACTGCGTTTAATGACCTCATAAATGGTATTAAAGAGAGTTAAACCTAAAGCAATGATCAATCCCCAGGCGATCACAAAGCACACAGGAACTAGCAAAGGTTCAATTAGGTTTAACAGGGACTTTAAAAGGGAAAACATAATAAATTCCTGATTCCTCCGTGATAGACAATCAATAAATTACCAACCTTTCATTTTATCATAAGAAAACCTTTGATTAGACCAGGTTGATGGGGTGGGCTTTAAACTCCAATTTTTTCCTTCAGTTCTGAGAGTTGTTGCTGATTAAAGATGCGTTTGAGTAATTCCGCTGCCGCTTGGGGATCAGCAGGGATGAGAACTTGGGGAGTTGGGCTTTGGGCAAGATTTTTTAAAGTCGCTGTGGCTTGGATATTTTCCGGTTCACCTAATTCTAAGCAGTCACTTCCGTGCTTAATTTCTTGGATAATAATCGGTGCGAGAGTGGTATAAGAATGTTTGGGATTGGCGATCGCGCTTTTAGCTGTACTTAACAAAGTCCGCCAATTTGGGTCATCAGAAGCAACTTTTTGCGCGCGATCGCAGATTTCTCTTAAACTTTGACGACTCTCTGGGGTATCCTCGTTTTGAAAAATGTTTAACATTTCCCGTAAAAGAGGGCGAACTTGATCCAGAGGGCTTTCAGTGGCTGTTTCCACTTCCACAGGAATGGCTTGGGCTTCCCCTTCTCCCTCTACTTCTCCCAAATCAGCAATCACCGCTTTAATATCGGCGCAGTGATCCAGATGTTGCTGTAATTCCTTAAACTGGGGTTCGGCGCTTTTAACTAATTCTTTCCCTTGGACTTCGGTTAACCCTTCAGGATTTTCTAAACGAGTAATCAAATCTTTTAAGACATCAAAAGCCGTGAGGAAAAGCGACTCTAACTTTTCATCGACATTCACTTTACCATCCCGAAAGACCTTAAATGAATCTTCAAGACGGTGGGCTGTTTTCTGGATACTACCATAACCGAGCATCGCGCCTCCTCCCTTAATGGAATGCGCTGCCCGAAATAACTCATCAATTTGTTCGGAATCGGTACTGGTTTGGCTAAGCTTCAATAAGCCTTGTTCGAGAGTTGCTAAGTGTTCTTTCGCTTCTTCAATAAAGTAACCGAGGATGCGTTGTTGATTGTCACTCATAATAATTTCCTTTGATTTGACCCCAACGATTCTATCCTACCTGTTTCAGGAGATAAGTGGTTGCAATGGATTACAGTAATTCACTAACCGAAAAATTAATCTCTGGAAACGCGAGACTCGAAATATTTAAATCCGATTGTAAAATTTGAATATAAGCAAATCGATCGCGCAGGGGATTCCGATAGACCTCTAAACAATTTTCGTTGAGATCAATTAACCAAACTTCTTTAATTCCAGCACTGGCATATAAAGGAACTTTAATTTCGCGATCAAAGTTAATACTACTGTCGGCGACTTCAATCAGTAAATAAATATCCTCAGGTTTAGGATGTCTGGTGGCATAATAATCAGAGCGAGGACTTGAGTTCTCCATGTTTTGAAAAACATGGATTCCAAAGGTGGTTACGAAACG
>JBKHER010000025.1:0-13870 GCA_046540715.1 Halothece sp. | reverse complement strand
GTTATTTGTTATTTGTTACCCTTCGACAAGCTCAGTGTTCCACCTGTCAAAGGAGGGATAATAGGAGATAAAATTGAAAACAGCTTACTTAAAAATTGCCATGAATCAATCAGCCATCAAACTCCTCAATCAATCACTTATTAACACTGTCGCCAAAGAGGCAGCTAACAGTGAACGCTTGCGAAAAAACTACAATTTCCATGAACTGTCTGAGACTGTGCAACGGTTTATCAACATTATGCAGCCTAGAACCTATGTTCGACCACACCGCCACACCCGTCTCGAAGACAAAAATGGCTTTGAATTTTTCCTCACCTTGCAGGGGAAAATAGGAGTATTACTATTCGATCATCAAGGTAATATTACTCACCAAGAACAACTAGGGGAAGAGTCAGAGAATTATGGGATTGAGATTGCTGAAGGAACCTTTCATACCCTCGTTGCCTTAGCCCCCAATACTGTCATGTTTGAACTCAAAGAAGGCCCCTATGTTCCCACTGAAGACAAAGACTTTCTCCCTCAGTTTCCTACAGAAGGAACAAAAGAGGCACAAACCCAAGTTAAAACTTGGGAAGCCCTCTTCGAGAGGGCAAGTATAGCTCTACTCAATCAGTTGTAAATTTTTACCTAGGATTCCCCCTTACCAAGGGGGTGAGGGGGATTAAACCGATAACTGCTTTTTACCAATCAGATCAGATTACTATATAAAAATTTCTAATTGCTGAAATTAGGTTTTTGATCTCCCCTCTCAAACCCACTATTTTGTAAGCAATCCCCATAATTTCCTATAATAGAGACAACCCCAAAGAAAACATAAAAGTGTAAACTTATTATTCAAAAACTGTTTAAGTAGGGAATACACCGTTAAGGAAAATATTATGAGTGAACAAGAAGCCCAAGAATTTGCCACCCTAGAAGCTGAGGAAGAACAATCAACTCAGGAAGCCCCTGCGGAAACCGAAACCAAAGAGGAAACCAAACCCGCCCCCCGTACTCAAGAGTCTCTTGCTCTAAAAACTATTGGCGACCGTCCCGTTGGGAGTGGCAAGTTAAACATTTTCGCAACCTACCGTACCATGGGGGGTGACCGTCCAATTCTGGCGAGTGACCTTCAAGTTGTAGAAACTTACCGCACCATGGGTGGCGAACGTCCTGTTTTTGCCACCCAACTCCCCACAGTGGGGAATTTCTACTCTTCTGGAAGTCGTCCGATTGGCGTGAGTACGCTCAACATTACGGAAAGATACTCTAACTTTGGTAACCGTCCCGTTGCCTCTAACCAAATTGATGATCCCGGTTTATTAATGGGCTACATTGATTAGAGTGTTTTGGTGGGCATTGCCCACCCCATTTAGAAATTAACCTAACAAACTAACTGCTCGCTTCACAAAATTCTCCGCAGTTAAGCCATTAATTGCCATCACATCATTTGCACTAGCTGCCGTTTCTCCTCGTTTCCAAGCAAAGGTATCTCGCGCACAATTGCTACGTAACATAATGGGTTCTAACATGGCACTAGATCCCCCAGTAATCCCAATTAACGCATCTCCTTGGAAAAGAGTATTAAATTCAGCATCACTGATGAACTGCGTATCTGCTTCAGCACAATTTTCCAGAGCAATATCACTCGGACGATAAAGACGACGCGGGCTAATGACAGACACCACTTTTGAACCAATCCCTTGGGCTTCTAACTGTTTTGCCGCTTCTAGGGCAGGATTTAAAGTCATATCCCCAATTACTGCCAAAACCACCGTTTGATTGCCAGGAGTTTCTTGGAGAATAAATGCACCTTTTGCTAATCCCTCCTCCGTTTGTTGGAAGGTACTGCGAACCGATAACCCTGATTTAGATGCAGTAATCGTTATTCCCTTATTTTTAGTATTTAAAGCCCACTCATAACAAACTTGGATACTATTGGCATCACAGGGGAAAAGCGGGAAAACATTGCCATTTCGCATCATTCCTGCAAAGTAATTTTCCACTTCTGGGCGTTGGTGTGTCCAACCATTTCGCCCTTGTTCTAAGGCCCCTGCGGTAAATAAGGTAATTGTAGAAGGGGTTGGGCGACGCAATTCTGCCATCGCTTGGGTAACCGTTTGCCATATTGGTAATCCATTAATCACAAATGATTCATAGGAACACCACAGACTCCGCGCCCCCATTAACGCGGTAGAAGCGGCTAATCCAGCACAAGCGTCTTCACTGAGAGGCTCATAAACTTGTCCTTGCGGTTGTTGGAAATAGTCCTCATCTGCAGTGGGATGAATGATTTTTAGGGCTTGATTAATATTATTAACACCAGAGGCAGCATTGCCATCAGCATTGGAGACAATAAAGTTAGGGTCTTGTTGTCCCACATGGGCAACTAATGCGCCCATCGCAGTGGTCGCTACTTTCTTCTCCCCGCCGATAGGATATTCTTCTTTTGGTAATTCTCCTACATGAGGAAGCGGAAGTTCTTTTTCGGTAACAACGGTTTTAGAAGCCGGACCACCGCCCGCACGGGTAAAGTTATTACGGACTAATTCCCAAGCCTCAGGGGTTAAAGCACGTTCTTTTAAGGCGTTAACAATATAGTCTTTTTCCACAGTATCTCCGGGATACAGGTTATGAGATTTTGCACCACGTTTATGGACACCTGTTCCTTTGAGTTGTTTGATAATCAGGACAGTTAATTTTCCATCTAATGCTAATTCAGCCGCTTTGGCTGTGTTTTCTAAAATCGCTTGGGTAAAGGCAAGTCGTTGCTTAACTGAAAAGAGGCTGCTATCAATATAGTCTCCAGTCTGGTTGGCATCATCGTAGTCTTTGGCATCCACTAAGAGGACTTCTTGGAAATCATTTCCTGTAAAGTAGCGTTTCATCTCTTCGTTGGTTTTGGTGGAAACCATGCTGTGATGCTCTTGGGAATAACCATTCCAGACAAGGATCGGAAGGAAGTTCGTAACCTTCGGATAAGCGGTGTGGAAATGGGCAATACTCGACATGACATAAGGCTCACCAATTCCCCCATCACCAATGGTTACGGGAAAGAGGGTTCCAGGGTTGAGTCTCGCTGCTGCCATGGCAAAATGTTGCCCTTGTCCCAAGGGTCCGGCTGGATTCAGTAATCCCGGAATTTGTCCCGAAAGGTGTCCTAAAAGCCCATGGGTTTCCCGAAAACGATCGCGCAACTGCTGTACTGTCTCAATTCCCATCTCCTCTAAGGAACGGTCTAAGAAGACGTTGCTATAAAAGCCAGGGGCATGGTGTCCTACTTCGGTGATAATGTTTTTGTACCCGAGCATCATCAAGGCGGAAATTCCTTCGGCAATACTGGCAAATCCCCCAGGATGCCCTGATTGTTTGGAGGCGGTAATTTGTAGGGTTAGGTAACGCAGGGCTTCTGCTCCTAAGAGGGTTTGATAAACGGCTTTGGGATCGCTCGGAGAACTGATTTTGGTCTCTCCCTGCGCGATCGCGCTTTCTTTTCCATAAGTCTCAAATTCGGGCAGACTCTCCGCAAAATGTTGAATTCCCTGGCAAAATGTGGGAATGGTACTGGTAACTGTCATTACGCTTGCTTCCTTTTTCATCTTTTACGTCGATCTTACAGTTTTCTGGGGGAACACTGACTAATCCTTCCCTAGCAATTTCTTAGATTGATCCTATAGATTAATTTCTATCTTTTTTCTTAAAAGGGGAATTTTGTGCTAAATTATAAATAATAAACGTTAAGCTGTGGTTTTATTAAAAAGCCTGACCGCAAACATCTAGCCTGCCTGCAAATATTTGCATTAATTAGAAAAACTAAACTGAAAGTCAATAAGTATCAGGATTCCTTATCTTTCATTTCTTAACATCACTTAACAGGCAACGCAGGAATGGGAAACAGAAGGGCTTGACAAGAGAAGGTTACTTGTTAGAGAATAATGGAAACTTAAGACAATGGGAAATAGACAAAATTTTTAAAATTAGCCATTAAAAGTCCCATTTTGTCGTAGCGACCCCGAAAAAGACCCCCCTTGACAAACCCCCGATAAAAACATGAAGTTTTGTGAAGGAATAACGAGGGAAACAAAGAGGGGTAGGCAAAATTGACATTTTGTGGTATGCAAGCTAGTTTTTCAAAGAATGAGAAGAAAACAATCGAAAATACACCGAAACGAAAAACTCTTTTAAGGGGAAGACGAAATAAGTCAAGGGGTTAATGGTGACAATAATATTGCGAAAGTCACGCACCGCCAAATTAACCACCTGTTTCGCCACCCAAGAAGCAGACATCACCCCAATCGGATTAAGATTACTCTTAAATGGCCCCAAAATAACCTTCCGAATGACACAAGGAGAATCTAAACGACGGAGAGTGACTAAATCCCCTAAGGTACGCTTAGAAAGTTCGTAAAGGGGACTAAAAGCAGGACTCACCTCCGCTTCGGAAGTATTCACCCAAACCTCCTTACAGGCTTGATCGCGATTACTTTGAATCGTACTGAGAAACGCCTCTAACAACCGCCAGCTAGAAAAAGCATTCACCTCATAAGAAGATTCGATCGCGCTAGGGTTGCGATCTCCATGAACATTAATGCCATGATTCAAGATTAAAATATCAATCTTTTCTAGTTCTGGTAAAATGTCCCTCTCGTGACCCAGTTGCCAAGTAATAGTATTCACTTCTGTATCATCCGAGAGAACCACCGACTCCGACTTAGAAGTCAAAGCAGTGACCTTAGCACCGCGATCGCGCAACGTTGCTAACAACGCCTTGCCTAACGTTCCCGAAGCCCCGGTTACCGCCACTTGTTTTCCTTGCAGCGAAACTGAATTGCCTAGCAATTTATCTAAAATCGTAAACGTACTACAATAATAAGCCTTTTGGTCATCAAAATGATGTCGCCAATGATAAGGACGATTCACAAACCAGCGACCCGGCAGCTTGGTAAAAGTCCCGGGACGATGAGTAATATCAGTTAATTCAGCAGCGTAATTCCAGCCCAGTCCTCGCGCGATCGCGCCCAAGAGAAAAAACAAAGTGTAAACCGTTCCTGCTAGTCCAAGCCAATGCCAAGTCAATAAAAAAGGTAAAGAACTAGCCACCAACATCACCCCATGTTCAGGGACATCATTTTGCCATTGAGAACGACGATACAACCCCGGATCAATCACCGTTAGGTCGGGACGAAACACGCGATGGTGGATATTGTGCAAGCGATAGAGTGGTTTCCAGAAGTGAGATAATAAGTGATAACTATCTCGAATTAACTCTACCCAAACTACACTTAACAGCGCGATCGCGCTCCAATTTAGCCAGTCTATCAGCATTTTCTCCTAACCAACCTTAAAATCTCTGTTAATCCTAAAAAACAAGCTATACTCACTAAAAATAAGAGCGATTGATGCCAAATTTACTAGCATTTAAGTTTTATGATCTAAAGTTAAGATAGAGCTAAAGTAACTACCCTGTCAATCATTTCCCTAAACCTATATGCCACAAAATCCTTGGACAGACAATCATGCTTATGAAGAATTTAATCCCATTGAAGCCCTGCTCTCAGACTGGTCTGACGACAATGAAGACGACGAAGACTGGAGTTTATATCTACAAGGAATTGGTGGCCGACGCTGGAAAGCAGCGGTTACCCTAATGATGGTTTGGGGAACAACCATTGCCCTTCATCTATTGGCGTGGGGATCATGGTTGGTCTTAGGGGTAACAATTCTTTTTAGCGTACAAATTGCTCGCATGATTGGGAGTACCCCCGCTAGCTCTCCTCAACCCTTATCAGACCAAGATTTAGCCACTGCTCCCACCGTTTCTGTATTAGTAGCAGCGAAAAATGAAGAAGCAGTCATTACAGAATTAGTGGAAAGTCTCTGTCATCTCGACTATCCCCAAGACAAATATGAAATTTGGATCATTGACGACCACAGCACTGATCAAACCCCGATTTTATTAGACAAACTAGCCCAAAACTATAAACAATTAAGAATTTTGCATCGACCTGCCAACGCCACAGGCGGGAAATCTGGCGCATTAAATCAAGCCCTAAGACTGAGTAAAGGAGAAGTTCTTGCCGTCTTTGATGCCGATGCCCAAATTCCGAGGGATCTCCTGCGCCGCGTGGTTCCCTTTTTCCAACAAGATACCATGGGCGCAGTACAAGTGCGAAAAAGTATTGCTAATGCTGAATTTAACTTTTGGACAAAAGGACAAGCCACAGAAATGGCCCTAGATAGCTATTTTCAGCAACATCGCATTAGTTTAGGGGGAATTGGGGAACTGCGAGGAAACGGTCAATTTGTCCGTCGTCGCGCCCTCGCTAGTTGTGGGAAATGGAACGAACAAACCATTACCGATGACTTAGATTTAACTATTCGTTTACATTTAGATCAATGGGAAATTGGGTTTCTCTCTCATCCCAGTGTGCAAGAAGAAGGAGTCACTAGCGCGATCGCGCTTTGGCATCAAAGAAACCGTTGGGCCGAAGGAGGTTATCAACGCTACCTAGACTATTGGCGTTGGATCATTCGTAACCCCATGGGCTTCAAGAAAACCCTAGATCTCAGCGCCTTTCTTCTCTTCCAATATCTTCTTCCCACCGCCGCCATTCCCGACTTTCTCATGGTCATGATCCGACAAGAACCTCCTCTTTATTTCCCAGCAACTGCCATGATGTTTCTGGTCTCCATGTGGGGAATGTTGCGAGGAGTACAAAGCACCAGTGAGACTAGGAATCTCAAAACAGCAAGTTTAGCAACCCTCCGTGGCACGATTTATATGTTGCACTGGTTACTAATTATTCCCAGTATGACCGCCCGCGTCGCCGTTCGACCGAAAAAACTGAAATGGGTGAAAACCGACCGTCAAGGACAACAACAGCAGCATTGCGAAACTTAACCCCCCCTGATCACCAACCTACTCCCCAAGGCGCGATCGCGATCCGACAACAAGCAAACGGTAATGATAACATAAATATGAGAAATAAAATTAATTAATAAACTCACTTATAAATTAGTCCTCACCCAACTATCTATGTTCCTGAAAAAACTATTTGGCGACCCCAACGAACGCAAACTCAAAAAACTACAACCCATTGTCACCGAAGTTAACCTCTACGAAGAAGACATTCAAAAACTCTCCGACGAGGAACTGAGAGGAAAAACCCAAGAATTTCAAGAACAACTGACCCAAGCAAAAACCGAAAACGAAGAAAACGAAATCATCGAAGAAATTCTACCTGAAGCCTTTGCCATCGTTCGAGAAGCCGCCAACCGCGTTTTAGGCTTACGACATTATGATGTCCAAATTTTAGGGGGAATTGTCCTCCACAACGGCGAAATTGCCGAAATGAAAACAGGAGAAGGAAAAACCCTAGTCGCAACGCTTCCCTGTTATCTTAATGCCCTTTCTGGAAAAGGCGTTCATGTGGTCACCGTTAACGACTACCTCGCCCGTCGTGACTCCGAATGGATGGGACAAGTTCACCGTTTCTTGGGGCTAAGTGTCGGCTTAATTCAACAAGGAATGTCCCCGAAAGAGCGGCAAAAAAACTATGCCTGTGACATTACCTATACCACCAACAGTGAACTGGGCTTCGACTATCTTCGGGATAACATGGCAACCTCCCTCGAAGAAGTCGTACAACGTCCCTTTAACTATTGCATCATTGACGAAGTCGATTCCGTTCTTATTGATGAAGCCCGGACCCCCCTCATTATTTCGGGTCAAGTGGAACGTCCCACCGAAAAATATATTCGCGCCTCCCAAATTGCGAAAGAACTAGAAAACGAGGAACATTATGAAGTGGATGAAAAAGCCCGCAGTGTTCTCCTCACCGATGAAGGATTTGCCAAAGCTGAAGAACTACTCGGAGTAGAAGACTTATATAACCCAGATGATCCTTGGGCGCACTATGTCTTTAATGCCATTAAGGCCAAAGAACTCTTTACCAAAGACGTTAACTACATTGTCCGTAACGGCGAAGTCGTCATTGTTGATGAATTTACGGGACGGGTGATGCCTGGGCGACGGTGGAGTGATGGCTTACACCAAGCCATTGAAGCTAAAGAAGAAGTAGAAATTCAAAAAGAAACCCAAACCCTCGCCAGTATTACCTATCAAAACTTCTTCCTCCTTTATCCCAAACTCTCAGGGATGACCGGAACCGCCAAAACCGAAGAAGCCGAATTTGAAAAAATTTATAACCTCAGTGTCACCATTATTCCCACTAACTTACCTCTGGCCCGTCGGGATATGTCTGATGTGGTTTACAAAAATGAACGGGGGAAATGGAAGTGTGTCGCTGATGAATGTCAAGAGATGCACGAAAAAGGTCGCCCCGTGTTAGTGGGAACCACCAGTGTTGAAAAATCGGAAGTTCTCTCCAAACTATTAGACGAGCGAGAAATTCCCTATAATGTGCTTAATGCTCGTCCTGAGAACGTCGAACGAGAGTCGGAAATTATCGCCCAAGCCGGACGAAAAGGGGCAATTACCATTGCCACCAACATGGCAGGACGCGGTACTGATATTATCTTAGGCGGAAACCCCGACTACATGGCTCGCTTAAAAGTTCGGGAATACTTTATGCCCAAAATTGTC
The DNA here is from genome assembly GCA_046540715.1 of Halothece sp. GTDB lineage: Bacteria > Cyanobacteriota > Cyanobacteriia > Cyanobacteriales > Rubidibacteraceae > Halothece. The sequence continues at coordinate 5,286 of JBKHER010000025.1, read as the reverse complement.
ATTCCTGAAGACGACGATGAGTTAGCCGTCAGTGTTCCAGGGAACAAAAAGCGTAATCGTAAACAAGGTTTTGGCAAAGACCAACAACAGAAAAAGAAAGTTAAAACTTGGCGGGCTTCCCCCCAAATTTTCCCCACCGAATTACCCAAGGAAACCGAACAGCGATTAAAAGAAGCGGTCGATTATGCCGTCCAAGAATACGGCTTACAAAGTTTACCCGAATTAGAAGCCGAAGAAAAAGTGGCTGTCGCCGCGGAAAAAGCCCCCACCGAGGACCCCGTGTTACAAAACTTACGGCAAGTGTATCGGGAAATTTATGACATTTATGAAGACTATACCAGCCGTGAACATGATGAAGTGGTAGAACTTGGTGGGTTGCACGTCATTGGAACCGAACGCCACGAATCTCGTCGTATTGATAACCAGTTACGAGGACGCGCTGGACGACAGGGTGACCCCGGTTCTACGCGCTTTTTCCTCAGTCTAGAAGATAACTTACTCCGTATCTTTGGCGGAAATCGGGTTTCAGGCATGATGAATGCTTTTCGGGTCGAAGAAGATATGCCTATTGAGTCGGGAGTCTTAACCCGTTCTCTCGAAAATGCCCAGCGCAAAGTGGAAACCTTCTATTACGACACCCGTAAACAAATTTTTGAATATGACGAGGTGATGAATAACCAACGTCGGGCGATTTATGCCGAACGGCGACGGGTGTTAGAAGGAAAAGACTTGAAAGATCAGGTTTTAGAATATGCTCGGCGCACCATGGACGATATTGTTAATGCTTATGTTAACCCTGAGTTACCGCCTGAAGAATGGGATTTAGAATCTATGGTGGCAAAAGTGAAAGAGTTTGTTTATCTTCTCAATGACTTAGAAGCCTCCCAACTAGAAGATATGACGTTTGGGGAAATGAAAAACTTCCTACACGAGGAAATTCACAAGGCTTACGACATTAAAGAAGCGGAAGTGGAAAAACTCCAACCGGGGTTAATGCGTCAAGCAGAACGGTTCTTTATGTTACAGCAAATTGATAATCTCTGGCGGGAACACTTACAAGCCATGGACTCCCTGCGCGAATCAGTGGGTTTACGAGGCTATGGACAGCGTGATCCCCTTGTAGAGTATAAACAAGAAGGTTATGAAATGTTCCTAGAGATGATGATTGATATGCGTCGCAATGTGGTTTATTCTCTGTTCCAATTCCAACCCCAAGTCCAACAAGCCCAAACCGTTTAATTTAGAGTTGGGAGGGAATTTCCCTGTCTATGATTTGAGAAATGTGAAAAATGAGTCATGATGATGATTCTCAGGCAGAAATGACCATCAATTGTGCGGTGCTGACGATTAGTGATACCCGTAGTGCTGAAACTGATCAAAGTGGGCAATTGATTAAAGCGTCCCTAGAAGCAGAGGAGTTTTCGGTCACTGCCTACGAAATTGTTAAAGATGAACCGAACTTAATTATTGATCAAATTAAGACCTTTGCCACTAAAGACCAGTTACAGGTAATTATTTGTAATGGGGGAACGGGAATCGCGCCCCAAGATACAACTTATGAAGCCCTAGCGCAAATTTTAGAGAAAACCTTGCCGGGGTTTGGGGAGTTATTTCGCTATTTAAGCTATCAAGAAATTGGGTCTCGCGCGATCGCGTCACGGGCAATTGCAGGAGTTTATCATCAAACCCTCATTTTTTCTCTACCCGGTTCCACTAAAGCCGTGCAGTTAGCTATGGAAAAGATCATCTTGCCAGAGTTATCACACCTAACCAAATTAGTGAGATAATTCTTATTGTCTAAGCCGGCGTTATCCAAACCACCTTCTCATTCTAATACCATTGCGGGAGTGCTTCCCTTAGTTTAGCAAAATAGGCGAGAATCCTACAGCATTGAGGGTTATTCCCATTTTTCGGTGTGAATGCTGTGACACTCAAATAAGTGGATTAGAAAAATTTAAGAGCAATCCCTCGCAACCCCTTGCTCGGCAAAGAATTTAGGGAGTTAGCTTTCTAAATATTTGTCTAATTGCTAGTTGATGTTTCTGATGAGTTCCCATAAAATGAAAAATGTAAGAAGATTCCATCTATAATTAATTCTGGTGTGAGGTAATGATGGCTAACTTAAAGTTAATTAATTTATTCAAAATTGCTCCTGCGCTTTTAGGAGCTTCATTCATGGTTGCTCAAGCAGGGCCCGTATTTGCTCAAAGCGCTGGTAGCTCGGAGCAGGACGTATTACAACAAATTGAGGATTACAACAACCAAGGCGATAGCAACTCCGTTGGGGAAATCAACCAGGTCAATAGCGTTTTCCAACTCGAAGACGTTTCTCCTGATGACTGGGCATTTGAAGCTCTTCGTAATTTAGTCGAACGCTACGGTTGTATCGCCGGTTATCCCGATGGGACGTTCCGTGGAGATGAATCTATGACTCGTTATGAGTTTGCTGCGGGCTTAAATGCTTGCTTACAGCAAATTGAACAATTGATTGCTTCTCAAGAGTCAGATGTCAGCCAAGAGGATTTAGAATCCCTACAGCGTTTAACTGAAGAATTTGAAGCGGAATTAGCAACCTTAGGAACGCGAGTTGATAATTTAGAAGGTCGTGTTGGCACTTTAGAAGATAACCAATTCTCCACGACCACAAAATTAAGTGGTGAAGTCGTCTTCATGAATCCCATTGCGTTTGGCGGAAATGATGATGATGAAGGAGGTCCTCAAGCAACCGAAAAACTTGGTTTTGGTTATGATGCAGTTTTAGACCTTAAGGCCAGCTTTACAGGTCGGGATAGCTTAAAAGTTAGTTTACAAGCTGCTGACTTTGGTGACTTTGAGAATGGCGGCGCGACTACCGGTGATGCTGCTTTAGATAATGGCGAGAACACAGAAGGTGAGTTTGTACTAGAGGACTTAATCTACAGTTTCCCACTGGGTGAAAAGGTGCAAGTTGATATTGGCGTCAACGATTTTGATCCTGATTCTGCCTTTAGCTATAGCTATGGTAGTGGCGCAACTTTCAGTGACTTTACCATTGACGGCGAAGAAGCCATCACCGATGGCACAGGTGCTGAAGATGATGTCGGCGTTAGCACCAATATCGACTTAACCGATAAACTGTCATTTGGTGTCGGTTATACGACAAATAGTGACAACGCTACAGATGCTAATGTTGGCTTATTTGAAGACTTTAGCTTGTCGAGTGGTCTCAATTACGCAGGAGACAACTTTGATGTGGGTCTTGCCTACAACTTAACCGAAACTATTGGTGATGAGACTCTTGTCGGTGCCGAACGCTTTACAGAAGCTACTCAAAACTCAGTGGGTGCTCGTGGGGCCGTTCGTCTTGGTAGCCGTACCGAAATTGGTGGCTTTGTTGAATACATTGACTTTGATCTAGACGATCCTGTTACTGATGATGAATTCGGAAGTGATGGTTGGTCATTTGGAACTAACGTTGCTTTCTTTGATATTGGTAAGGAAGGAAGCACGTTAGGGGTTGCCTTTGCCAGTCGTGCCTTCTTTGACGAAGGTGAATTAAATGGAGTTGAGAGTCCATTACAGGATGATCGCACCTATCTTGCGGAAGTGTTTTACGATTTCCCTGTCAACGATAACATTTCTATTACTCCTGGGTTGACAGCTATCTTCAATCCTGAAAATGATAGCGATAATGATGAAGTTTACGTTGGCGTTGTCCGTACAACTTTCTCCTTCTAAAACTTAGCTAGATTACAGGTCTCAATCAAGCCCCCCTAGGGGGGTTTTTCTTTTTTAAAACCATAATCCCCCCAAACCCCACCTTCGTAAGGAGGGCTTAAGGGATCGTTAAGCCAGATCAATCAGGTTGTTATTATAAAGAGGAGATGAACTATACCCCACCCCTAGCTCGCTTAATTGAACGCCTGCAAGGCTTACCCGGTGTTGGTCCCAAAACGGCCCAACGTCTGGCGTTTCATATTTTAAACCGACCAGAAGCGGAAATTGAAGCCCTTGCTAAAGCCCTTATTGACGCTAAGAAGCAGATTGGACTGTGTCAAGTGTGTTATCATCTAACCGCAGATTCCATTTGTGAAATTTGTAGTAATCCCAATCGCGATGATAGTACCATTTGCGTTGTTCCCGATTCCCGTGATGTAATTGCCTTAGAAAAAACTCGGGAATATTCAGGGAAGTATCATGTTTTAGGGGGGGTCATTTCGCCTATGGATGGGGTCGGCCCAGAAGAGTTACATATTCAGCCGTTGGTGGAACGAGTAAGCAAAGATCAGGTTAAAGAGGTAATTCTTGCCATTAGCCCAAGTGTAGAAGGGGATACCACAACGTTATATTTAGGTCAATTACTCAAGCCTTTTACTCGCGTCACTCGTATTGCCTTTGGTTTGCCAATGGGGGGGGATTTAGAATATGCTGATGAGATTACCCTCGCACGGGCTTTAGAAGGAAGACGGGATTTAGATTAATGTCACTAGCAAGGGAAAGTTTTGCCCAAGAGGTGAGTTTAGCAGATCAAGACATTGATTTAGCGAAAGCCGCTCTCTATATGGCGCAGGAAGAGACACCGAGTCTGAATATTGAAACCTATTTAGAACAGTTAGATGAGTGGGCGCAACAAGTCCAAGGGTTACTCCCCCAAGAACGGTATCCGCTACGGGTAATTCAAGGGATTAATCAAGTTTTATATGATGATTTGGGATTTGTGGGGAATGAGGAGAATTATTATGATCCCCGCAATAGTTTCCTCAATGAGGTGATGGAACGTCGCACGGGGATTCCGATTACTTTGGCGTTAGTTTATTTAGAGGTAGCCCGTCGCGTTGAGTTTCCGATGGTCGGAATTGGGATGCCGGGACATTTTTTAATTCGCCCTGAGTTTAAGGATGCAGGGATTTTTGTGGATGCGTTTCATAAGGGAGAGGTTTTATTTCCTGAAGATTGTGAACAACGCTTACAGGAGATTTTTGCCCAACCTGTGACCTTAGAAGATCACTTTTTAGAGGCGGTTTCTAAAAAAGAATTTCTGGCGCGAATGTTGACCAATTTAAAGCTAATTTATATCAATCAACAAGATTTAGAACGGGCTTTGGCGGTGATTGAGCGGTTATTATTAGTGTTTCCTGATGCGATTATTGAACAGCGCGATCGCGGCTTACTTCACTATCAAATGGGAGACACTCAAAGCGCGATCGCTGATTTAAAAACTTATGTCGCCCATTATCCCGATGCTTCTGATTCTTCCATGATTGAAATGTTAATTAGTCAAATCAGTGATCAGTAGATTAGGCAATA